>JALVEB010000109.1 GCA_027008705.1 Sedimenticola sp.
CAGACCGATGCCTCCGGCACCCTGAAACTGGTGGCAGGCATTGCAGTTCTGGATATACAGCGCGCGCCCGTCGGGCAACGCGAGAGCTTGGCCCGCAATAAACAGCGAGAGGCCGGCAAGCAGTAGCTGGGTCGTCTTCATGGGCATCCCGAGTATGACTCATTTCAATATATTAGCGTATTCTAATTATATTGTGCCTTGACCGGCGTCAAGCGGATCCCCGGAAGCCGTTCGCATGTGCCGGATGCGGTGTTTTTCGTCCAGCTCCAGCACCACGTCGGCGGTCTCCGGCAGCGTGGCCAGCGCATGCCGGCTGACGCGTTCGAAATGCTGGATGAAGCGCTTGAGCTGGTGCTCGTCCATCGGCCGGCGATGAGCCTGCCTGGCACCGCTGGCGGCGATCTCGTCGGCCAGTTTGCGCTCCTGCAACGCGCGCCACGGATAGACGCACTGAAAATCGGGCGCGCGCAGCAGAATCAGTAGATCGCTGTCGGCATACAGATGGCGCAGGTATTCGCGCAAGGATTCGTTGACATAGCCGCGCCACAGGCCGTCCCGGTCTTCGTCGCGCTCCAGCGTATTGATGGGTTCGCGCAGTTCGGCGTCGCTCTGCGGCGGCGCGTGGTTGCACCAGCCCTCGAACAGAATGATATCGAACGGGCCGTGGATCCGATCCCAGCGTGATTCCGGCAGGCGATCGTCGCACCCCTTGTCGAAACGTGGCAGCGGACAGGATTGTCCGGGGCGCGCCTCGCGCAGCCGGCTCAGGGTTTCCACCGCGAGCGACAGATCGTGGGTGCCTGGCGGGCCGCGCGTGATCAGCAGCGGATGCAGCTCGCGGCTCAGTCGTTCCCGGGTCGCGCGCGTATGGCAGAAGTCATCGATCGAGATCCGCGCGACGCGCAGGCCGTGCGCCATGCGCAGCAGCAGCTCGAGGAAGGTGGACAGAGTGGTCTTGCCGCTGCCCTGGACGCCGCTGATGGAGACCAGCAGCGGAGGCGCGTCCGTGGACGATGCGCGTTGTTGCGCGATCGCGCGCGCCAGCGGGCGGTGATAGCGGTCGATGAGGTCGCGGTAGGCATCGGGCAGGCGCAATGCGTGAAGCAGCTTGTTGACCTGGGTGTCGAGCAGAGAGGTCGATGGCATGGGCTTTCTGGTATCGCGTGGGCGGGATGGGCGGATGACGGCCTGCCCGCCGCGGGATCTGGGTCGGCGTCGTCCTTTCCCGCGAGGATACCACGGAAGCGGATGGCTCTGTCGGGGGGCGGGGTGGGGATATGCGCGGTGCGCGGGCGTCACGACGGGACGTCGAATGAACGCGGCGTGGATCATTGCCCCCAACAGCCCGGCGAGGTGCGCCGGCGGATAGGCCGGCCATGCGGTATGGGTCAGCAGGGCGTGACCGCCGGCCAGTTCGGCGCCGATCTTCAGGATCATGCCAAGCAGTGTCAGCGCGGCGTAGCGCCGTAGCGTGGGGTCGGCGAGCAGTTCGATCAGCAGGCCCCCGAGCAGGGTGTTGAGCACACCGGAGAGGCCGCAGTAGGCATGCAGCCGCGGCTCAATGAGCAGCAGCACGTCGACGGAGGCGATGCCGATGCCCAGGGTCGGCCACAGGCGCGTGCCGAGGCGGCGCTCGAAGAGGCCGCCGATGGTCGCCAGCGCGGCCAGGTTCCAACCCAGGTGGGCCGGTCCGGAATGCGCCAGGTGAGCGCTGAGCAGGCGCCAGACCTCGCCCGCGAACACCCGCTCGCGGGCGAACACCAGGCTTTCCGGGGCGGCGCCGGCAATAGCGTATAACAGGGCCAGTGTCAGACACAGGCCCAGGGTACGCCAGGGCAGGGTCATCGTCGCGTCCCGTTCAGGCCGCGCGTCGCGCGCGCCACAGCCCGAACAGCAGCGGCAGGCTCAGCGCCAGCCATTGCCAGTCCAGCGCGCCGCCGCCGCTGAACGACGGGCGGGCATGGTGGAACATCGGCTGGGCCTGATCGACGCGGCGCGACGGCGCGCCCTGGTTCCGGCGCCGCTGGCGCGCGGCGCGTTCGATGCCGATGCGACGCTGGTTGCGTCGCTCGATGGCGCGCGCGGCGAAGCGCTCGTCGCGCATTACCACCATCGAGGTATAGTCCGTCACGAGGCCGTATTCGGTGCCGAGATCGATCACCGCGTGCTCGAGATCGGCGGTTTTCCCGGATTGTCCGATGCGGTTTTGCAGCTCTTCGATACGGGCGAAGGCCCACAAGCGTTCCAGCTCCGGGTTGTCGCTGGCTGTGGCCGGAAAGACGAAGCGCGTGCGCCATTCCCGCGCCTGTCCCGAGATGCGTGCTTTCAGCGTCACCTGGGCCTCGCCCGCGCCGAAGTAGTGGCCGAGCAGCGTCAGTTGCTCTCCACGGTACAGGGTTCCGATGCGCGCGGGCGTCAGATCGGCGGTTTTGACCCCATCGATGCGCAGTTCGACGTCATGCATCGCCTGATGGCTGACCTTGCTCGCGGCTTCGAGCAGCTTGCCGGCGATGTCATCGCTGTTGGACAGCTCGATCGCGAAACCGTTGGAGGCTTCGGTCAATCGTTTCAGCAGCGGCCGGTTGGCGCCGTTGCCCATGATGAAGGTGAACAGGCGCGCGTCGTGCCGCTTCAGCAGATCGAGGAAGTCGCGTGTTCCGGTCTGGCCGACATTGGCGACACCGTCGCTCACCAGCACGATGCCGGTGACGCGGTCGGCATCGAGCAGGGTCAATCCTTTTTGCAGACCGGCGTAGAGGTTGGTGCCGTCATGCGGCTGGATCGCGCGCAGTCGGGCGCTGGCCCGGCGCGTCGTTTCCGGCGTGACCTCGGTCCAGCCATGGGTCAGCTCGGCGGCGACGCGGTTGAAGGTGACCAGGCGGAAGCGGTCTCCGGGACGCAGCTTCTTCAAGGCGCGCTCGATCCCATCGGCGAGGGTGGCGTACTTGCCCCGCATCGAACCGGAGATGTCGAGCACGAAGAGCCAGTCGCGACCCGTGCTGATCGGGGCCAGATCGGCGCCCGGCGTGATCGTCAGCAGAAAGGTCCCACGCGGCTTGCCCGGCGCGCGGTGCGCGACCAGGTCGACCGAGGCCGGCAGGCCCGGCTTCAGGCGCCAGTAAAACACCAGGTCGCGGTCGAGCCGGGCGGCGTGGGGCGGCGTGGCGCCCGCCAGCGGAGAGCCTGCCGGGACGGGGGCGGTCGCGTCGTCGTCGCCGTTCGTCGCGACCATCGGTCGTGCGCCCTGACGCTCGATCAGCGCGCGCCATTCGCCCGGGCCCTGTTGGCTGATCCTGGCGTCGGGCAGCTTCGGCATGCGGACCGCGTCGACCGCCACTGCCGAGTGCAAACGCAGGTCGAAGCGGAAATGCTGTTGCACCTGTTCGTCGGCGGTCCAGAACGCCAACGCCTGTTCATCGGTACCGCCATCCTCCAGCGGATAGACATAGCGGCCGATGCCGGTGTCGATAGAAAGCGGTTGCAGGTAGACCAGACGGACGCGCACGCTCTTGCCGGCACGCACCGGGGCGACCCGCACCTCGAAACGCTGGTAGCCCTGCTTCTCGGTCAGGCCGGCCTCGTGGCCTGCGGCCTTCTCCTCCTCGTAGGCCGCGCGCGCGGCTTTCTTCTCCAACACCTCGCCATCGACCGGCTTGCCGTCGATCCAGTAGGTGAATTCGGAGACCGCCGCCTCATCCGGCACCGGGAAGGCATACAGGGCCTCGAGATCGCGCGCGTTGGGATTCGCGAACACCTGTTCGACCTGGGTGACGGCATAGCCGTCGCGCAGCGTGACATCGACCAGGTGCGACTGGATCTTCAGTGGAGGCAGACTGCCGTCGACCGGGCGCAACAAGCCGGCGGCCGGCGCGGGCGGGGTGAGCAAGATGGCGATCAGCCCCAGCAAGGCGCTGGCGGCTCGGTACAAGGTCTTCATGGTTTCTCTCCTTTCGCAGTCGGGACGGCCCCACGCCGTCCATCCCGATCATCGGAGAGGGTTTATGAAATCGCAACGAAAAACAAAAATGTAGCGCCTGAATGGCTTGTTGGTATCGTATCAGTCGACTTTTCGCAGATGTTGGAACAGGCCGAAGTGCCAACGCCGCATCGCCAGCACCACCGTCATGCCGTGACGCTCGGCAAACGGCAGCGTGGCATCATTGGCCGACAGGTTGTCGAATTCGCGCGCCAACTGCTTCAGCTTACGCTGGAACACGCCGATCGAATCCCGCGACAACATGCCATTGACCACGGTCAGTTGCTCGCCGTCGGCGGCGAAGCGCGAGGCGAAGAAATCGGCTTGCAGACGGGCCAGGAAGAAACGCTGGATCGGGCCGTCGTCCAGCCACTGGAAATTCGGCGCGACCAGCAGCTTGACCCGGTTGCCCGGCAACAGCTCGATCATGCGCAGGCGGTCGAGATGGGCCAGCCGCTGGATCAGCCGGTGCTCGTCGATATGGAAGCTGCGCAGGATCTCATCGAAGCCCCAGTGATTCAGCACGCATACCGTCACCAGCAGCAGCTCGAGATCGGCGACGATCTCGCTTTCCTGCGCCCGGGTCAGACTGCCGAGACGCTCGTGTTCGGCTTCGAGGCGGTGCACCAGATCGCTGATCTCCATATCGAGCAGCTGGCAGACGGCGTCGAGCCGCTCCAGCGTGAAGGCGCGGCGCGAGAACATGCGCTTGACATTGGCTTCCGACATGCCCAGGTGCGCGGCGACATCGGCATAGGTGAGCCCCCCGGCCTTCAGCGCGCGCTTCAGGGTTTCGATCAGCTGACGGGTCTGGGCCATCGCGCTTCCATCCAAGATGAAGAACGAGCCGATGGTAGCGCCCGATGCGGGGCTTGTCATCGCGGGCGGAGCTTGCTATTCCAGGGCAGAGGAGAAACGGAGGCCAGACAATGAAGCCACAAGCGATCCTGTTCGATCTCGATGGCGTGCTTTACGAGGGCGAGCGTCCGTTGCCGGGCGCGGCCGAGGCGGTGCGCTGGGTGCGCGGGCAAGGCATTCCCCATCTGTTTCTGACCAATACCACGTCGCGCTCGCGGCGGATGCTGGCCGAGCGGCTCGCGGCGATGGGCATCGCCGCCGACGAGAAGGATTTTCTGACCCCGGCGGTGGCCGCCCGGGAATGGCTCGCGGCGCGCATCGACGGGCCGTTGGCGTTGTTCGTCCCCGACGCGGTGATGGTAGAATTCTCCGCCTTCCCGCGCCTCGACGAAACGCTTTCGGAAGGTGCCGCGGCGGTGGTGCTCGGAGACCTCGGCGCGCAATGGGACTTCGCCCGGCTGAATCGCGCCTTCCGCCTGTTGATGGACAACCCGGATGCGCCGCTGGTGGCGCTCGGCATGACCCGTTACTGGCGCGCCGGGGACGGCCTGCGGCTCGACGTCGGGCCGTTTGTCGAGGCCTTGCGCTATGCCAGCGGGCGCGAGCCGGTGGTGCTCGGCAAGCCGGCGCGCCCGTTCTACCAGGCCGCCATCGAGCGGCTCGGCGTGCCGGCCGCGGCGGCCTGGATGATCGGCGACGACATCCGCGGTGATATCGAGGCCGCCCAGCGCGCCGGCCTGCATGCGCTGCTGGTGCGCAGCGGCAAGTTTCTGCCGACGGATCTGGAGCAGGGAATCACGCCCGATGCGGTGCTCGATTCGGTGGCGGATCTGCCCGCCTGGATCGAGGGGAAAGGCTTGGATAGCGAGCGGATGTCGTAGCAGAGCAATCGTGTATGCACGCCATTGACCGGCAAGATGTAGGCCCGATCAAGCGCAGCGGATCGGGCAGCGGCGCAATTGCGCGGCACTGCCGCAGCCGGTTCCGCCGCGCTTGAACCGGCCTACAGCGGTTTATTGCAATGCGGCGCAGGCCCGATCAAGCGCAGCGGATCGGGCAGCGGCGCAAATGCGCGGCATTGCCGCAGCCGGTTCCGCCGCGCTTGAACCGGCCCACGAAGGTTTTTTGCCATAGGGGCATGGGTCCGATCCCGGGTGGTGGGTAGGGCGACAGCGATAAGCTTTTGAAATCAGGAAACCTTATGCGAAAGAAGCGCGATTTCTCCGGGATATCGCAGTAAGTAAGTTCTTAATTCCGGGGGGATTGCGATAGAATTGTCGGCCTTTGCCGACAGAAAAGCTCGCAGCTCGGACAAGATCGTGCCGACTGGTTGACCGATGGCGGGTGGGATGCCTTGAAATGTGAATTAATATTGCATTTCGTAACATAGTGAGTTACCTTTTCTATCAGTGGTTTTGCAGTGGTTTGGTTTTAAGCATACCTGATAATAATTCATAAACGCCCGCTAACTTACTATATTGATAAGGAAAAATTATGGCCTTTTCCAAGATCACGCGCAGCCGCGTCATGAAGGCGAAGCGCGCTTTTACGACCCGTCGTGTCCCCAGTAACGATATGCGCACCCTGGTCAGCGGAGACGACATCCGCCCGGTTTCGGGCAACCTGGTATTGGCGACGGTTGTCGAGCTCGGCAAGCACCAGAAGATCGAGCGACCGAACGGCCGCCGCGCGCTGATGATGCCGGGTGACGAGATCATCGTCTGCTACGGCAACCGCTACGCGCCGGACCAGTTCGAGGCGCTGGTCGCCGATGATCTCGGTCTTTGCGATCTGGTCGCCGGCGGCGGCATCGCCTCGCGCGAGGTCGCGCGTCACGAACGCATGCTGGCGCCGACGCGGATACTGCCGGTCGGCCTGATCGGCGATGCCGACGGCAGGCCATTGAACCTGTTCGACTACCGTGTCGACTACAGCGACAGTGGTCGCCCGATCCAGGTCGTGCTGGTGGTCGGGACCGCGATGAACGCGGGCAAGACCTTCACCGCCGCGTCGGTGATCAAGGGGTTGAAGGATGCCGGTTACCGCGTCGCCGGGATCAAGGCCACCGGCACCGGTTCCGGCGGCGATCTGTGGAAGATGAAGGATATGGGCGCCGAGGTGGTGCTGGACTTCACCGACGCCGGTTTCGCCAGCACCTACAAGATCCCCGACGAGCGCATCGAGGAAGGCGTGATCGGTCTCATCCGCCAGGCCGCGCGCCGGCGCTGCGCCTTTGCCGTGGTCGAGATCGCCGATGGCCTGCAACACCGCGAGACCGCGACCCTGCTGCGTTCCGAGCGCCTCCAGGCGATGGTCTCGAAGGTGGTGTTCGCGGCCTACGATTCGCTCGGCGCGCGCGCCGGTTACGAGGAACTCAGCGCGCTCGGCTACCGGGTCGAGGCGATCAGCGGGCAGGTCACGCGCTCGCCCCTGGCGATGCGCGAGGTCGGCGGGAGCGTCGACTGCCCGCTGTACACGCCGCTCGAGATCCAGATGGGCGCCCTGGTCGCGACCCTTGCCGGCAAGGCCTATCCGGCCTATGTTCCGCCATTGGTCGAAGACGAAGAGGAGCTCCCGGACAATGTCGCCGATTTCGTCATCGCGCCCGGCGAAGCGCGCGACGGTCTGCGCACGCGCCGGGTCTCGGGATTGTGTGGCTTCGATTTCCCTTCCGGACACGAAGAGACCGCCTGATCCGACGGGATGCGCGAGGCGATGACGATGGCAGAACCGACCGCCGGCGCCGCGCATGGCGAGGATTTCCTGCGCGCCACCTGGCGGCGCTCGCTGCCGGGCTTGTTGGCGATCGGGCTGTTCAGCTTTTTCATCAATCTGCTGAAGCTCGCCGCGCCGCTGTTCATCCTTCAGGTGCTCGACCGGGTGCTCGCCAGCCGCAGCCTCGAGACCCTGTTTCTGCTCACCGCGATCACCCTGATCGCGATCGTCAGTGGGGTACTGCTCGAGGTCGTGCGCCGGCGCCTGTTCATGCACTGGGGGCACTGGCTGGAACGTCGCTTCGGCCCGGCGTTGTTCATCACCGGGTTGAACGGCGCCGGCGTGAAGAGGCCGCCGGTCTCGAAACTGCTGCGCGATCTCGGCACGGTGCGCGGCTTCGTCGCCGGGCAGGGTTTGATCGCCTGGCTCGACGTGATCTGGGCGCCCCTGTTCATCGGCGTGGTCTACCTGATCTCACCGGCGCTGGGCATGCTGGTACTGGTCGGCAGCCTGATCGCGCTGGTGCTCGGCACGGCCTATGAATTGCTCACGCGCGAGTCGCGCAACGCGACCCTGAAGGCGCGCAAGGACGATCTCGAATGGATTGCGGCGGCCGAGCGCAATCGCGACACGGTCGGCTCGCTCGCCGCCATCCTGAGTCTGTCGCGGCGCTGGTCCGCGAGCGCCTTTCGCCGGCTCGAAGAGTCGATGCGCACGCGCGGCGCGCAAGTCTATCTCTCCGCCGCGCTGCGCCTGGTCGGCCGCTTGATCCGCATCGGCGTGCTCGGCCTCGGCATCTGGCTGGTGCTCGAACACGAGCTGACCCTCGGCGCGGTGATCGCCGCCGGGGTGCTCGGTCGCACCGCCTATTCGCTGGTGCGCTCGGCGATGCTGAAGTGGCGCGATCTGGTCAGCGCGCGACGCGCTTGGCGGCGGGTGCGCGCGGTGGTCGCCGGCGAGCCGCCGGCGGCGGTCTCGCTGAGCTCGGCCGACGAGCCGGCGCCGCTGCGTTTCCAGGATATCGCTTACCGCTACCCGCATCAGGCGAAATCCTTGATCCGTGGCATCGATCTGGAGCTGCAACCCGGAGAACTGCTGTGCTTTCTCGGCCCGACCGCATCGGGTAAGACCACCTTCTGCCGTCTCGCCGCCGGTCTGCTCGAACCGCGTTCCGGGCGCATCCTGCTCGGCGGGGTCGCGGTGCATCGCTTGCAGCGCCACAGCGCGGAGCGCCGCATCGGTTATCTGCCTCAGGAGATCACGCTGTTTCAAGGCACGGTGCGCGAGAATATCTCGAGCCTCGGCGATGGCGATATGGACGCGGTGGTCGAGGCCGCGCGCCTGGCCGGCATTCACGAGACCATCCTCAACCTCCCGCACGGCTACGACACCCCGATCGTCGATGACGAGCCGCTGCTTTCGGCCGGTCAGCGCAAGAGTATCGCGGTGGCGCGGGCGCTGTACGGGCGGCCGCCGCTGATCGTGCTCGACGAACCGATGTCCTACCTCGACGGGCCGCTGTGGATGGCCTTGATGTCGAGTCTGATGTGGCTGAAATCGCAGGGCACGGTGATCGTGCTCGCCAGTCAGGGGCAGGTGCTCGCGCGCATCGCCGACAAGGTGATCACGCAGCGCGACGGGCGTTTCCGGCTGCTCGACGGGCCGGAGCAGATCGCCGGGCTGTGGGGCGGCCCGCGCGAGCGCATCGACGCCAAGCCGCGCAAGCGCAGCGGCAAGCGCCGTTCGCGCAAGAGAAGCGGCAAGCTCGAGCCGGTGAAATCGTGAGCGCCCCACGCGAGGCCATCGTCTCGATGCGGCCGGCCGGGGACGCCGCGTCGGAGCGGGACGAGCCGCCGTTTCCTCGCGCCTGGCTGCTCGCCGGCTTCATGCTGATCGCGCTGTTCGTCTCGAGCCTTGCCGCCTGGTCGGCGCTGGCGCCGTTGCGCGGCGCGGTGGTCGCGCCGGGGGTCATTGCGGTTTCGGGCTACCGCAAGAAGATCCAGCACCTGGAAGGCGGGATCATCGAGGCGATCCGGGTGCGCGATGGCGATCCTGTCACCAGGGGGCAGGAGCTGATCCGTCTGCGCGACGTGCGGCCGGCGGCGCGGCTCGCCCAACTCGAGAGTCAGTATCGCGAGGCGCGGGCAGTGGTTGCGCGCCTGCTCGCGGCGCGCGCCGGCAAGGATGGGATCGTTTTTCCCGACGAGCTCGTCGGTGCGGCCGAACAGGACCCGGAGATCGCCGCCATGCTCGACAGTCAGCGTGACATCCTGCGCGGACAGCGTCGCCTGGCGCGGGAGCGCAAGGCGATACTCGAGCAGAAGATCGTCCAGACGCGGGAACAGATCAAGGGTTTGCGCGGGCGCGTCGAATCGGCGCGGCGGCGGCGCAGCCTGCTGCGCAAGGAGCTGCGCACCGTCGAGGCGGCGATCGAACGCAAGCTGATGGCCCCGACCAAGCGCCTGACCCTGCAACGCCGTCTTGCCGAAATCTCCGGCGATCTCGCTGACTACCACTCGGAAAGCGAGCGTCTGGAGCAGAACATCGCCGAGCTGCGTCTGCGCATCGGCGAGCTGGAGGCCAAGCGGCGGACCGATCTCGATGAGGCCCTGCGCGCCGGGCGGGCGCGGGTGTTCGAACTCTCGCAGAAACTGCTCGGAGCGCGCGATGTACTGCGTCGCACGCGCATTCTGTCGCCGATCGATGGTGTTGTGGTCAACCTCCAGGTGCATTCCGACGATGGCGTGATCGATCCCGGCCAAGCCTTGATGGAGATCGTTCCCAGCCATGATGAACTGGTGGTCGAGGCCTCGATCGACCCCGAGGACATCGATGAGATCCACGTCGGGATGCCGGCCGAGGTGCGCTTGACCGCGCAAAGCCGGCGGCGTCGCACGCCGATCGAAGGCGTGCTCGCATCGGTCTCGGCCGACCGCCTGGTGGACCCGCGCAGCGGCGCCGAGTATTACCGCGCGCGGATCCGCCTGGACCCGGAATCGGTCACCGCGAGCGGCGTCCGCCTGGTCGCCGGCATGGGCGCTGAGGCCTACCTGCTGACCGGCGAGCGCACCCCGCTCGAATACCTGCTTTCACCCATCACCAGCAGCCTGCGAAAAGGGCTAAGGGAAAACTGAGATGACCAGCGCAAGCAATGCGAACCGGCAAGAAAATGGCGAACTGCTGTTTCTCGGCGCGCCGATCACCCTCGGCGAGTATCATCTGTTCGAAGGCTGCAACGCCTACCATGCGACCAGCGTGATCCGCCAGCGGGTCGACTTCGGGGCGCTGGCCGATGCCGACAGCACGATCGCCGGGAAAGGTTTCGCCGCGGCCTTTCTCGAACGCTTCGGCGGGCTCGATTCCTTCTTTCCGAACAACGGTCTCGAAGCCGGTCTCATCGAACGATTGTCGAGCGGGGAGGGCGTGCCGTTGCCTGACCTGCTGCTCGAGGCGGTGCTCGCGGTCGAGAACTGCCTGGCTTATTCGCTGCACGAGTTGAGCCCGGTCTCCTATGCCGCGGTGCACCGTCGCGATCGCGCCCATGACCTGGTGTGGGCCAGCACGCGCCCGGCACATTCGCGCGAGGCCGCGCGGATCGCGCTGCCCGGCCTGCTCGAACTGTTCCCGCGCAACTACCACCGCGTCGCCCAACAGCGGATCGAGCCGGGCTTCGAGGTCGCCCTCTCGCGGCTGCGCGAGAAGCTTGCGCGGCGTCGTCTGGCGCCTTCGACGGCGGTGATCAAGTACGCCGCGACGCGGCGTGGCATCCCGTGCCGCACGGTCGGTCGTCAGCATCTGTTGCTCGGCGAGGGCGCGCGCCAACACCGCGTGTACGCTTCGATGACCGGCAATACCTCGATCGCCGCGCAGAAGGTGTGCGCCGACAAGCGCCAGACCAACCGCCGGCTCGCCGAGTTGCGGCTGCCGGCGCCACGCCAGTTCAAGGTGGGTTCGGTCGAGGCGGCGCTGAATGCGGCGCGCAAGATCGGTTTTCCGGTCGCGGTCAAGCCCTTGAAGGGCAAGAAGGGGTTCGGCGTGACCCTCGATGTGAAGGATGAAAAGGCGCTCGCCGAGGCCTTCTCGCACGCCCACGAGCGTGGTTCCGACGTCGTCGTCGAGCGCTTTCTGCCGGGTCGCGACTATCGCCTGCTGGTGATCGGCGGGCGTTTCGTCGCGGCGGTCGAGCGGCGTCCACCGGTGATCGTCGGCGATGGCTCGTCGAGCATCGACGCGCTGCTCGATGAGCTCAACGCGGATCGTTATCGCGACGGCTTCCGCGGATTCCGTGTCGAGCGGGACGAAGAGCTCGCGCGTCAGCTCGCGCGCGCCGGACTGAGCCTTGACAGCGTGCTCGAGGCCGGACGCGAACTGGCGCTGCGTCAGGCCGCCAACGTCTCGTCGGGCGGCATCGCGATCGATGTCACCGATCGTGTGCATGATGATCACACCGCGATCGCCGAGCGCGCCGCCAAGGGAGTCGGCCTGGATGTCGCCGGGGTCGATATCGTCTGCCCGGATATCTCGCGCCCGCATCGCGAGGCGGGCGGCGGCATCATCGAGATCAATGCGCGCCCCGGTCTCGACCTGCACGTCTGGCCGAAGCGCGGTGCGTCGCGCAATGTCGCCGATGCCGTGCTCGATCTGTCGTTTCCCGACGGCGACGACGGCCGCGTGCCCTCGATCGCGGTGGTCGGCGACAAGGGCACCGGCACCACCGCGCGCTTCGTCGATCGCTTGCTGCGCGGCGCCGGTTATTCGGTGGCGCTGGCGTTGCGGCTGAAGTCCTGGGTAGACGGTCGCCCCGCCGAGCTCAGCGAAGAGCAGCAGAAGCGAGCGCCGCTGGTCCTGACGCGGGATCCCGAGATCGAGGCGCTGGTGAGCACGGTGTCGCCGCGTCAGACCGCGCGGCGCGGCATGTTGCTGGAGCAGTGCCGGCTGGCGATCGTGCTCGACCGGGTCAAGAGCGGCCATGCCGATCTGTTTCACGCCGGTCTGGACATCGTCGACCGGGCGACGCGCGATGTCTTCGTCGTCGGCGCCGGCAACCGGCTCGCGCTGGACCGCTTGAAGAGCCTGCCCGGGAAGCGTCTGGTGCTGGTCGGCGAGCGCCTCAACGATCCCGCCCTGCGGACCCATCTGGAAGCCGGCGGCGCGGCCGTCGCGCCCGGCTGGGTCGATGGCAAGCGGCGCGTGCTGTTGCTTGAGGGCGGTCGCACCCTGGCGGCGTTGCCGTTCGACCTGCTGCCGCCCGGGGTCGGTGATTTCGGCAAGCGTCGTTACCGCAATGCGCTGTTGTTCTCGGTGGCTGCCGCGCATGGCCTCGGCCTGTCGCCGAAGCGTATCCAGGCGGCGCTGGAGCAGGCGCCGGCGATCATCCCCGAGAGCGATTGAGAGCGGTTCGTCGATGCGTTTCCCATGGCCCGGTGTGGTCGTTCTGGCATTGTGTCTGTCGGCGACTCAGGCCGGTGCGCGCGCCTCGGTAGAGGGAGAGGGTCGCATCGTGATCGAGGTCGGGGGCGCGCCGATCACGGTCTATACCTATACGCCACCGGGTTGCGCGCCGCGCGGCCTGCTGTTCGTGCTCCATGGTCTTCGCCGGAACGCGCGCGCCTACCGCGACAAGGCGCGTGGCTTCGCGCGTCGCGCCTGTCTGGTGGTGCAGGCGCCGCGTTTCGACAAGCGACGCTTCCCGAACTGGCGCTATCAGCGCGGCGGGGTCGTTCGCAAGGGCCATGCGCTCACGCGCTCGCGCTGGACCTCGCGTGTGCTTGCCGCGTTGATTGAGCGCGCGCGCGAACGTGTCGGCGGCGCGCTCTACCTGTTCGGCCATTCGGCCGGCGCTCAGTTTCTGTCACGCGTCGCGGCGTATGATCCGCCGCCGGGAGTCACGCGCTTCATCATCGCCAATCCGTCGACCCATGTATTCCCCGATCTGAAGGTCGATGCGCCCTACGGCTTCGGCGGCTTGTTTTCGGAGCTCGAGGCGCGACGGCGGCTGCGCGCCTACCTGGCGCTGCCGCTGACCATCTACCTCGGCGGCGAGGACACCGGAAGCCGCAACCTGTCCACGAGCGCGGCGGCGATGCGCCAGGGGCGCAACCGTCGCGAACGCGGTCGCAGGCTCTTCCGCGCCGCGCGCGCGCTGGCGCGGGAGAAGGGCTGGCGCTTCGGCTGGCGCTTGGTCGAGGCGCCCGGCGTCGGTCACTCGGCGCGGCGCATGCTGGACGCGGCGAGCGCGGAATCCGCCTTTGGGTTGGCGTCCGCGGCCAGCGCCGCGCCGCGCCCGGCGGCGGCCGGGGGGCGTTGATGGATCCGCGGGCGGAAGAGGGCGCGCCGATGCCGACGGGAAGCCGCTGTCTGAGCGCTCCGTTCGATGGCGGCGAGATCCCGGTTTATGCCTACCGCCCGGCGCGCGCCGACGGACGCGATGTCGCGCTGTTGTTCCCCGGCATGCGGCGCAACGCCGCCGGGCTGCGCGACAAGGCGATCGCGCTGTGCGAGGCGACCGGCCTGGTGGTCTACGCGCCGTTGCTCGACGCGCAGCGTTTTCCCCGTTGGCGCTACCAGCACGGCGGCGTCGCGCGCGACGGCGCGTTGCGGCCGCCGGAGGAATGGACCGCGCCGTTGCTTCAGGGGCTGGTCGATTGGACATGGCGTCAATGCGCTCCGTATCGGCCTCGTTTGCGCCTGTTTGGCCATTCGGCCGGCGGGCAGCTGTTGTCGCGGGTGTGCGCCTACGCGCCGCTCGACGGCGTCGAGCGCTACGTCGTCAGCAACCCGTCGTCACATGTGTTGCCGCTGCATGACGAATCGCCGCCCTATGGTTTCGCCGGTATCGGCGATGCGGCGGCGCTGCGCGCCTATCTCGGCGCGCGGTTGACGCTCTATCTCGGCGGGAACGACACCGGTGGCGCCAATCTGGCGCGCGGCGGCGCGGCGCGTCAGGGCGCCAACCGCCTCGAACGCGGCCGCCATGCCTACCAGCTCGCGCGCCGCGTCGCGCGCGAGCTGGGCATGACGCTGAACTGGCGTTTGATCGAGGCGTCCGGAGTCGGCCATTCGTCGCGTGAGATGCTTGCCGCGCCGGCCTGCCGTCTGGCGCTCGGCCTGGAGGCGCGGGCCTTATGAAGACGCCGGCGGGACTGGACGATTTGCATGTGCTCGGCGTCGCCGATCTGCCGCGCTATCGTCGCGCGATGGAGGAGGGCGCGCGCCTGGGTTTCGGTTACGGCTTTGCCGGCTTGCTCGCCAGCCAGCGCATCGACCGCCGCCTGGTGCTGCTCGACGAGGATCAGGGCGCGTTGTGTGTTTACCGTTGGAGCCGGCGTGATCGGAAAAACCGCCTCGAGCTGTTGTTTCCGCCGCTGCCTCATGATCCGGCGGTGCTGACGCGTTGTCTGCAACGCATCGACGACTACAACCGCGACCACCGCGGACGGGTGCTGAAGCTCGACGCCGGTGACGTCGCCGCGCTGGAGGGCGCCGGGCTGCGGGTGCGGCCGCGCAAGCAGCAGTATCTCTATGCGCCGGCGGTTTATCGCGATCTCGCCGGCGGTCGTTTCCGCACGCTGCGTCGTCAGCTGCGACGCGTCGCCGAGCTCGACGGGCTGCGCGCGCGCCCGTATGCGCCGGCTGACGAGCCCGCCTGCCTCGATCTGCTCGCAGGCTGGCGACGCCATCACCGCGCGAACCACGGCACCCGCGGCGGCGTCGGCGGTTGCCGCCGGATATTGCGTCTCGCCGCGAGCCTGGCCGCGCCCGAGTTGCTCGGCGAGGTGATCGAATTCGGCGGGCGCGTGGTCGGTTTTGCGTTCGGCGGCCGCTTGCGCGCCGGCCATGGGGTATTCATCGAGGCGCGCTGCGACGCGGGTCTCCCCGGGCTGAGCTACTACCAGCGACACCACTTCCTGCTCACGCTCGGAGGGCAGGGCATCGAGACCGTCAACGACGGACCGGATGTCGGTCGCGCCGGTCTGGCGCAGCTGAAGAACAGCCTGCGTCCGGTGGCGATGCACACCGAGTATCGCGCCGGCCGTGGACCCTGATCCAGGTCAAATCCGCTGCGATGCTGTGCCGCTATACTCGTTGTCGATGGATTTTTTGGATCGTTCATCGTGCCTGGGGCCTTGAGCGCGGCGGATCGGACAACAGCGCTCTTTCGCGGCAGCGCCGCAGCCGGCTCCGCTACGCTTGAACCCGCCTACGGAGTTTATTGCCATAACGTAATGAGGTGAATCCCGCGCAAGCGCCGTTGTTGTCGGCTGCTTGCGCGCATGGCATCTTGCGCCGCCCGACCTGGAGAACGTCGCATGAAGCAGTCCGCCGATTCCTCCCGCGCTCCGTCCACGCCGCGCCGTCGCCCGGTGCTGACCGCCCATCTGCGTCGTTGGCTGATGCTGGTATGGGTCTTGTTCGCGCTGCTGGCCGTCAACGCGCTCTATCTCGGCGCGGTGTCGGCGCTCGAGGCGTTGACCGACAAGCCCTGGCAGGACCGCCTTTATCTCTACATGTTCCTGGCCCACTTGGCGCTCGGTCTGCTGCTGATCCTACCCTTTCTGTACTTCGCGATCGGCCATATGCGGCGCGCGCTGGGACGGCCCAATCGCAATGCGGTGCGCGCCGGTCTCGGGCTGTTCACGATGGGCCTGCTGCTGTTGTTCTCCGGGGTGGTGCTGACCCGTTTCGGCTTCTTCGAGATCGACGATCCACTGGTGCGTCGCATTGCCTGGTGGATCCATGTGGTGACGCCGTTTCTGGTGGTGTGGCTGTTCGTGCTGCATCGCCTGGCCGGGCCGCGCCTGCGTTGGCGGCGCGGGCTGCGTTGGGCGCTCGTCGGAGGTGTGGCGGCCATTCTGTTGGTCGCCTGGCCGCTGTTGCGGGCACCCATCGGCCAGCATTTCGAGGCCGGTTTTCCACCGACCTTCGCCGAGACCCCCGGCGGCGGGCGGCTGGATGTCGCGAAGCTCGACACCGATGCCTTCTGCGCCGAATGCCATGCCGATATCGCCGAGGGCTGGAAGCGCAGCATGCATCGTTTCAGCTCGTTCAACAATCCGGCCTACCGCGCCGCGGTCGACGAGACGCGCAAGGTGGCCCTGCAACGCGACGGCAATGTCCAGATCTCGCGTTTCTGCGCCGGTTGCCATGATGTGCTGCCGCTGTTTGGTGGGCGTTTCGATGATCCGGCATTCGATCCCGACGGTAAAGACGCGCGCATCGCCCATGCCGGGCTGACCTGTACCAGTTGCCATGCGGTGCGCGGCGTGCCGAAGCGGTACGGCATGGCGGGCTATCGGCTTGCCGAGCCGGTCAGCTATCCGTTCGAGCACAGCGACAACGCCTGGTTGCGCGCGATCGGCAAGCAGTTGATTCGCGCCCGCCCGGATGTGCACAAGCGTGGGTTGTTGAAGCCGGTGTTGAAGACCGCGCTGTTCTGTTCCACCTGCCACAAGGCGCACATGCCGGAGATGGTCAATCACTACAAATGGCTGCCGGGGCAGAATCATTTCGACAGCTTCTGGATGAGCGGCGTTTCCGGCCACCGCGTCGACAGCTTCTATTATCCGCAAAAGGCGGTGACCGCCTGTCGCGATTGCCACATGCCGTTGCGGCCGTCCGACGATCCGGCGGCGCGCGACTTCGACGGCAGCGGCCGGCGCGCGATCCACAGCCACCAGTTCCCGGCCGCCAATACCGGCGTCGCGAAACTGGTCGGACTGCCCGAAGAGGTCATCGAGGCCGACCGTCAGATGCTCACCGGCGCGTTGCGCGTCGATCTGTTCGGCCTGCGCGAAAACGGCGAGCTGGACGGCGCGCTGCACGCGCCGCTGGGCGCGCTTCCTGTGGCGGTGAAGCCGGGCGCCGACTATCTGTTGGAGGTGGTGTTGCGCACCTTGCGCATCGGCCACCAACTGACCCAGGGCACGGTCGATTCCAATCAGTTGTGGCTGAGCCTGCGGCTGAAGGTGGACGGCCAAGTGATCGCCGAGAGCGGCGCTGTCAATGAGCGTGGCGAGGTCGACCCGAACGCCTATTTCCTGAATGCCTGGGTGCTCGACCGGGAAGGGCATCGCATCGCGCGGCGTAACGCGCAGGATATCTTCGTCAAGCTCTACGATCACCAGATCCCGCCCGGCGCGGCCTCGGTGGTGCACTACGCGCTGCATGTGCCGGAGTGGGCGAAGGGCGCGATCGAGATCGAGGCGGCGGTGCATTATCGCAAGTTCGACAGCGGCTATATGCGTTTCGTCAGCGGCGATCCGGCACACATCAACCGCTTGCCGGTGATTACGATGGCGCGTGATCACCAGCGTATCCCGGTGGCCGGGGCGGCCGAGAAAAACCGGCAAAAGAACAGCGGCATCCCCACCTGGGAGCGTTGGAACGACTACGGCATCGGCCTGTTGCGCACCGATCAGGGCGATCACAAGGGCGCGTTGCGTCAGGCCGGGCGCGCGTTCGCCGAGGTCGAGCGCCTGGGCCGGCCGGACGGCGCGTTGAATCTGGCGCGGGTCGCCTTGCGGGACGGCAATGTCGATCAGGCGGCCGACGCGCTGGCGCGCCTGGCGCGTAGCGACCCGGCCTTTCGTCCCTGGGTGCGGGCCTGGTTGAGCGCTCAGGTGGAGCGCCAACGTGGCGATCTCGATCGCGCGATCGCGACCCTGCGCGATCTGCTTGCGACCCGCTTCAACGAGGCGCGTCGGCGCGGCTTTGATTTCTCGAAGGATTACCGCGCGCAGGCTTGGTTCGGTCGTCTGCTGTACGAGCGCGCGCGCCGGGAACGCGGCGCCAAGGCGCGCGCGCGACGCGCCCGGTGGTACCATGAGGCCGAGCGCGCTTATCAGGCGGCGTTGGCGCTGGATCCGGAGAATCTTGCCGCGCACTACGGTCTGGCGCAGGTCTACGCCGCTCTCGGTGATCGCGAGAAGGCCGCCTACCACCGCCGCCTGCACCAGCGCTATCGCCCCGACGACCACGCCATCGAGCAGGCGGTGGCGAAGGCGCGCAGCGAAAACCCGATCGCCGATCATGCCGCCGATCCCAACGCCGTCTACCGTCTGACAGCCGTGTCCGGCGAGGGTGACCGGGTCGCGCAATACCGGCCCGAAGCTGTGGAGAGCCTGCCATGAACCGATCCCCGTCACCGCGCTCCGATGCGCATATCGCGCGTGTTTTCCGTTGGTCGTTGCTGGTGGTCGCGGCGCTCGCCGCGCTGCTCGCGTTGGGGCTTTATCTGTATCGCGACCAGGGCGCGCCGAAGGCGGTGGAGGAAGCGGTGATCGAGGCGCCGGAGGCGGCGCGCCGCGTGACCGCGGCCGCGATGGAACCGCCGGCGATTCCGTACCATGACATTACCCGCGAGGCCGGTATCGACTTCACCCATGTCAACGGCGCCAGTGGCGAGAAGCTGCTGCCGGAGACGATGGGCAGCGGCGTGGCCTTTATCGACTACGATCAGGACGGTGATCCAGATCTGTTCTTCATCAACTCCAACTGGTGGCCCGGGAACGCCGACGGCCGCGCGGCTCACAGCGCGCTCTATCGCAACGACGGTCACGGCCATTTCCAGGATGTCAGTCACGAGGCCGGTGTCGATCTGTCACTGTATGGCATCGGCGTAGCCGTCGGCGACTACGACAACGACGGCTGGCCGGATCTCTACCTGACCGCGCTCGGCGAGAACCACCTGCTGCGCAACGAGCACGGCCATTTTCGCGATGTCACCCGCGAGACCGGCGTCGCCGGTCTGAAATCCGACTGGAGCAGCAGCGCGACCTTCTTCGATATGGATAACGACGGCGATCTCGACCTGTTCGTCGGCAACTACGTCACCTGGTCGCGCAAGATCGATCTGGAGATCGATTTCCGTCTCGCCGGCCTCGGCCGCGCCTATGGCGCGCCTAATCATCATACCGGCGCGATCAGTCGCCTCTACCGCAACGACGGCGGTCGTTTCAGCGATATCACTCAGGCGTCGGGCATCGCCGTGATCGACGAGAAGAGCGGCCGGCCGGTCGGCAAGACCCTCGGGGTGGTGCCGTTCGATGTCGACGGCGATGGCTTGACCGACCTCATCGTCGCCAACGACACCGTGCGCAATTTCCTGTTTCACAACCTCGGCAACGGACGTTTCGAGGAGACCGGCACAATGGACGGCATCGCCTACGCCAGCACCGGCAAGGCCACCGGCGGCATGGGCATTGACGCCGCGAACTACCTGAACGATCCGGACATCGGCGTCGCGATCGGCAACTTCGCCAATGAGATGACCTCCTTCTACGCCACCCTGGACGGCCAGCGCCCGTTCGTCGACGAGGCCGCGGTCAGCGGGCTGGGCGCGCCGACGCGGCTGGCGCTGACCTTCGCCGTGTTGTTCCTGGATGCCGATCTCGACGGCTGGCTGGATCTGTTCCAGGCCAACGGTCATCTCGAAAGCGAGATTGCGCGCGTCCAGCCGAGTCAATCCTACGCTCAGCCGCCGCAACTGTTCTGGCAATGCGCGGCCGATGCCTGCGCGCGTCGTTTTCTGCTCGTCAACGAAAGCGGTGATCTGGCGACCGCGCGCCTGGTCGGGCGTGGCGCGGCCTATGCCGATATCGATGGCGATGGCGACCTGGACCTGGCGATCAGTCAGAACGGTCGCGCCGGCAAGCTTTACCGCAACGACCAGTCGCTCGGCCACCATTGGCTGCGCCTGCGCCTGCGCGATCCGGCTCATCGCGCCGTGGAGGGCGCGCGCACGCGGTTGCGCGCCAACGGCGTCACCCAGTATCGCCAGTTGACCCGCACCCACGGTTATCTGAGTCAGTCCGAGGCGGTGTTGACCTTCGGTCTCGGCGAAAGCGAACAGGTCGACGAGCTGTACGTCACCTGGCCCGGCGGTGCCGAAAAGCGGGTGCCGGTCGAAGGCGTCGACCGCACCCTGGTCGTTACGAGGACGCCGCGATGAAAGCCCTTGCCGTTGGATTCCTGGCGCTGTTTCTGGCCTCCGGACCGGCCAGCGCCGATGCGTTGTCGCAACTCCCGCCGGCCTGGAGCCAGCGCCTGTTGCCGCTGCCCGCGCAGAACCTCTCGGCGCTCGATGCCGGTGTGCAAGCGCGCATCGCCCGGGTGCGCGCCGGTCTGAACCGCTTGTTGCAAAATCCGAACGCGGATCCAGGCGAGATCGCCGAGGCCTGGGGCAAGCTCGGCGCCTTGTCGCAGGTGTACCGCATGCAGACCGCCGCGCGCATCGCCTTCGAGAACGCCCATCGCCTCGCGCCGGACGACTTCCGCTGGCTCTACTACCTCGCCTGGGTCGAGGCCAGTCTCGGCGATTACGCGCGCGCCCTGCCGTTGTTCGAACAGGCCGCGCGCCTGAAACCCGACTACGCCCCGTTGATTCTGCGCCGCGCCGACGCGCTGCGCGGGCTCGATCGGCTCGACGAGGCCCGCGCGCTGTACCTGCAAGCGCGCAAGCGACCGGGCCTGGAAGCCGCCGCCGACGCCGGTCTCGCCCAGATCGCCCTGGCGCAACGCGATTTCGAACGCGCCGCGCGCCTGTTCGACAAGGCGTTGAAGCTCGATCCAAAGGCCGACGGCCTGCACTACCCGATGGCCCAGGCGCTGTTGCAGCTCGGCAAGCGGCGCGAGGCGCGCGCGCTGCTCGCGCACCCCGGTCATACCCCGCCGAAGGTCGCCGATCCGCTGATCGCCCAACTCGACGCGCTGCAACAAGACGCCCGCAGCGATTACCACCAGGCGATGGTCGCGCTGCGCAAGCAAGACTATGCCCGTGCCGTAGAATACTTCGAGAAAGGGTTGAAGAAGGAAGGCGACAACCCACGCGCCGCAATCTCGCTGGCGCGCACCCGCTATCTGCTCGATGGCGATGCCGATCACACCCGCGCCGAGCTTGCCCGCATCGTGCAACGTCATCCAGAGGCCACGCTGGCGCGCTTTCTGCTCGCGGTACTCGACGACGCCGCCGATCACACGCGGCGCGCCGAAGCCGGTTATCGCGAAGTGCTGCGTCAGGATCCCGACCATGAAGGCGCCAACCTGTTTCTGGCTCGATCCCTGTACCGTCGGCGCCAGTACGCCGATGCGGCGCGCTATTTCGACCACCTGATCGAACTCGGCAGCGAGAACCCGATGATCTGGTGGTTTGATCTGCTAAGCCATATCGGCGCGCGCGACGAGCCCCCCGGGAAAATAATTACGCGCATCGAGCAGGCGACTGAAAAATTCCCGGAAAATCGGATGTTCCAGAACTTGCTGATCGATCGACTGCTGGCGCAAAACACCCCGGAAGGACGCGAACGAGCGCTGAAACAGGCGAGGGCGCTCGCCGCGACCCACCCGATCCCGCCGGTTCACACTCTGTTGGCGCGGGTGCTCGCCGCCAATGGCCGCTTCGATGAAGCGGTCGCCTACCAGCAGGCCGTGGTGGACTTCGAACGCCAGCAAGGACAGGATCCGAAACGCCTGCAAGCCTTGGAAAAAGCACTCGATGATTACCGCAACCGACGCCCGCCACCCCGCCCCCGGCTTGACCCGTCTCGCTTCCAGGTCCCGCCGGTGGACAGAAAACAAGTATTGCGCAACTACAAGGCGGCGCGGCCATACTGATCCTCCGGCATGCCATGCCCGACAGCCGCATGGCGTTCGGGCGTCATGGATGAATCAGGGCGATCGCGCTTGATCGGATCCGCGCTCCCATTGCAATAAACCTCCGTAGGCCGGTTTCAAGCGTGGCGGAACCGGCAGTGGCGCTCAGTCGGCGCGCCCGGAGAGTTCCTGATAACGGGAGCGCACCGCCTGTTGGCGCAGGGCCTCGGCTTCTTCCTGGCTGGCCACGGTGGCCGCGTCGACCCATTCTCCGGTGAGCCGGTTGAGCATCGAGAAACGATACTGGCGGCCGATCTTGAATACCTTGGAGACCTCTTGCTCGGCTTGTTCCATCGCGGCTTCGGCTTCCATGTCGCCCGCCGGCGGGGCGAACAGATGGGCGGTGTCGACCGGCGCCATGCCGGGCGCCGATACGCTGATGCCGGCGGCCGCCGGCGCGCCGGGCGCGGCGTCGGCGGCAAAGCGGAAGGCGATGTTGCGCATCTCGCCGGTTTCGTCCATCTCGATGGTTTCGATGCCGGGCAGGCGCGCGCAGATGTAGCCGGCCATCATGCGCCCAAGGTGCGGGTTCTCGTTGACCACCGCGCTGTGCAGCCGGTTTGCGACGTATTGGCAGCGCTCGGTCTGGTTCGGGCTGGCGACCCATTCCATGCTCATCTGGATGCCCTGATCCATGTCGCGGTCCATGCGCGCGAAGAAATCCCCGGCCTCGGCGATCAGCGGATCGGGAACGTTCAATTCATAGATTTGATCATCGATGATCACGTTCAGTATCATGGCTCGGCTCCGGGACAGGACAAGGGCGAAGAGTATATCATCCCGTCCGTGTTCTCCGTGCCGGCCGCCTCCTTCCATCGCGTACAGGAGTTCGAGATGTTGTTGACGATCGAGGGGCTGTTGAACCCGGCCCAGTTGGAGAAGATCCATGAGCGCCTGGCGCGTGGCGTCGAGGAAGACGGCCGGGTCACCGCCGGGATGGCCGCGAAACGGGTGAAGAACAACCTGGAGCTGCGCTTCCAGCCGGCCGACCGCGAGCTGCTGTTGCGCATCATCATGAGCACCCTCGGCAACGATGCGCGTTTCCGCGGCGCGGCGCTGCCGCTGAAGATGGCCGACCCGATCTTCGCGCGCTATCGCCCCGGCATGACCTATGGCGATCATGTCGACGATCCGATCATGGGCACCAGCGGGCCGAAGTTCCGCAGCGATGTCTCGATGACGATCTTCCTCAACGACGCCAGCGAGTACGACGGCGGCGAGCTGGTGATCCGCACCACCTGGGGCGAGAAGCGCGTCAAGCTCAATGCCGGCGACGCGGTGATCTATCCTTCGGCCTCGGTGCACCGGGTCGACCCGGTGACCCGCGGCGAGCGCCTGGTTTGTGTGACCTGGATTCAGAGCCTGGTGCGCGATGCCGCGCGGCGCGAGCTGCTCTACGAGCTCGGCGAGGCGCGCGAGGTCTTGTTGAAACGTGATCCCGATGCCGACAGCACCAAGCAGATCGATCGTTCCTACGTCAACCTGCTGCGCATGTGGAGCGATTGCTGACACGATGGCGGTCCAGGGAGGGTGAGGGTCCTGCTGCTGCACAACCGCTACGCGGCCTATTCCGGCGAGGAGGCCGCGCTCGACCGCCTCGAGGGCCTGCTTGCGCGCCATGGCCACGAGGTGCGTCGCTATGAGCGCGACAGCGCCAGGCTGACGAGCGCGCTCGATCGCGTCGGCGCGCTGTTCGCGAGCCTTTTCGGCTTGCGCGCGCGGCGCGAGTTGAGCCGCCTGCTGAGCGAGTTTCAACCCGATGTGGTGCATGTCCACAATCTGTTTCCGCTGATCTCTCCGGCGGTGCTGCCGATGATCGCGAAGAGGGGCTTCCCGCTGGTGATGACCTTGCACAACTACCGGTTGATCTGTCCGACCGGGTTGTTCTACTCGCATGGCGGGATCTGCGAGCGTTGCGACGGCGGGCGCGAATGGGCTTGCGCGCTGCGCAATTGCACCGGTTCGCGATCAAAGAGCCTGGCGTACGCCTTGCGTAATGCCTGGGCGCGCAAACGCGGTCATTTCACGCGTTCTATCGACCGTTTCATCTGTCTGACCGAGTTTCAGCGCCGCCGTCTCGACGATGGCTCGGGGCGTTTTTCCGTGCTGTCCAACAGTCTGGAGCCGGCGCCCGATCCAGCCCCCCCGGGAGACTATATCGGCTATGTCGGAAGGATCAGCGAGGAGAAGGGCGCCGAGCTGTTGCTCGAAGCCTGCGCGCGCCTGCCGGAGCGGCGTTTCGTGCTCGCCGGCGCTTGCGCTCCCGGCTACCGGGAACGTTTTGCGCGCCTCTCCAACGTCAGCCTGCTGGGTCCGCTGCCTTCGCGGCGCCTGCCGGCGTTCTATCGCGGCGCGCGTTTTCTGCTCTTTACCAGCCGTTGTTACGAGGGTTTTCCGATGGTGATGCTCGAAGCGATGGCCGAGGCGCGCGCACTGATCTGCCCGGCGCTCGGCGGCCTGCCGGAGATCGTCGCCGACGGCGTCAACGGGGTGCTCGTGCCGCCGGACGACGTCTCCGCGTTGGTTTCCGCGATCGAGTCGTTGTGGCTCGATCCGGCGCGTTGCCGCGCGCTCGGAGAGGTCGCTCGCGAGCGCCTGCGTCAGCGCTATGGAGAGGAGAGGGCCTATCGCGGTCTGCTCGATATCTACCGCCAGGCGCGCCGCGTGGCGGGTCGGGAGGTTGCTGCGTGAGAAAGGAGAACATCGCCGGCTTTCCCGTCTGCGGCGAACCGCCGGAGGCGGTTCTGCGCGAGCTCGGCGAATGGATGGATCGTGACGACCGCGCGCGCTGGTTTGTTTGCGCCAACCCGCATTCGCTGCATCTCGCAAGCCGTGATCAGGCCTTTGCGCGCGCGATCCAGGCCGCCGATCTGGTAACACCGGACGGCGCCGGTATCGTCCTCGCCTCGCGTCTGCTCGGCGGCGCGATCCGTCATCGGGTGACCGGCAGCGATGTGTTCGAACATCTTTGCCGGTACGCCAGACAGCGGCCCGGACGGCGTTTCTTCTTTCTCGGCTCCACCCCGGAAACGCTCGCCGGGATCCAGCGCCGCATGGCCGCGTCGTATCCGGAGATCGTCGTCGCCGGGGTTTATTCGCCACCGTTCAAGTCGGATTTCGATGAACAGGACAACCAACGCATGATCGCGGCGATCAACGCCGCGCGGCCCGATGTGTTGTGGGTCGGCCTGGCCGCGCCGAAACAAGAGAAGTGGATCCACCAGAATCTTCATCGTCTCGAGGTGCGCGTGGCCGGGCCGATCGGCGCGGTGTTCGATTTCTTCACCGGGCGGGTGCGGCGCTCCCCCCTGGTGTTTCAGCGGCTCGGTCTGGAATGGCTGCCACGCCTGATCCAGGAGCCGCGTCGCCTGTGGTATCGCAGCCTGGTCTCCGGCCCGCGCTTTCTGCTGCGGGTGGTGCGTCAGCGGCTGCGCCGGACGCCGGACTGAGGCATGGCGACGGCGCCATCGCGCCTGATCGCGTTGTTGCGACCCTGGCGGGTATCGCTGTCGCTCGGGATGGCGACGGTGTTGCTGGAAAGTCTGTTGGCTCTGCTGTCACCGTGGTTCGCCGGCCAGTTTACCGCGTTGTTGCCATCGATCGACGGCGGCGCGCGCTTTTCGCTGCATGGCCTGTTGCTGGCCTGGTTGCTGGTGCTCGCGCTGCTCGCCTGGCTGCGCTATTTCAACGGATACCTGTTTCACCGCATCGGCGCGCGTGTGATGACCGAGTTGAGTCGGCGTCTGCACGCGCGCTTGCTGGTCCTGCCGCGGCGCTTTCACGAGCAACGCCCATCGGGCGATCGCCTGGCGCTGCTCGGCAACGATGTCGCGGTGATCAGTCAGTTCATCGCCAGCCCGATTGCCAGCGCGCTGTCGCTGGGCGTCACCCTGCTCGGAGCCGCCGCGATGCTGATCTGGATCGATCCGCTGATCGGCGGTCTCGTGGTGCTGGTGGCGCCGCTTTTCCTGTTTGCGGTGCAACGCTTGTCGCGGCGTATCCGGCCGCTCGCGCGGCGCGTCGCCGATCAGCGCGCGGAGATGCTCGCGACCGCCGGCGAGAGCCTGCGCCTGTTGCCGGTGGTGAAGTCCTTCGTGCAGGAAGAACGCCGCCGGCGGCGGTTCCGGCAAGACAGCGAGGCGATGCAGCGCGCCTTGCTCGAACAGTTGCGCCGGCAGGCGCTGCTCGGGCCGCTGATGCAGTTTCTCGCTGCCGCGATGATCCTCGCGCTGCTGTGGCTGGCGAGCGCGCGCGTCGCCAGCGGCGATCTCGGCACGCCGGATTTGGTCAGCCTGCTGCTCTACGGCTTTCTGCTGGTGCGACCGGTCAACGCTTTTGCTGGTCTTTATGGCATCTTCCAGCAAGCGCGCGGGGCCTTCGAGCGGATCGATGAGGTGCTGGCGGAAACGCCGGAAGTCGACAGCGGAAGCTATCGTCCGCCGGCGCGCGTGGCCGGCGGGATCGAGTTCGAGCGGGTCGCCTTCGGCTACCCCGGGCGCGCGCCGTTGTTCCTTGACCTGAATCTGCGCGTGGCGGCGGGCGAGACGGTGGTCATTCGGGGGGGAAACGGGGCCGGGAAAAGCACCCTGGCGGCTTTGTTATTGCGCTTTGAGCGGCCGAGTGCGGGCGTGATCCGGCTTGACGGCGTGGCGTTGGGTGATTACCGCCTGGCGGCGTTGCGCCGGCAGATCGGCTATGTGCCGCAACAGCTGTCGATCGCCAATGGCACGATACGCGACAACATCGCCTTCGGCTGCCCGGAGGCCGACGACGCGGCGGTGCGCGCGGCGGCGCGGATGGCCCAGGCCGATGCCTTCATCGAGGCGTTGCCGGACGGCTACCATACTCTTGTCGGCGATGCCGGCGCGCGCCTCTCCGGCGGCCAATGTCAGCGCCTGGCGCTGGCGCGCGCCTTGCTGCCGGACCCGCCGGTCCTGATACTCGATGAGCCCACCGCGATGCTCGATCCGGAGGGCGAAGAGGCATTGCTCGAAGCCTGCAAGGCGGTGTTCGCGCGGCGCACGGTGCTCATCATCACCCATCGGCCGGCGTTGCTGGCGCTGGCGACCCGCTGCCTGGTGCTGGAGAACGGCGTGGCGCGCGAGGTCGGGCAGCCGTTGCCGTTTTTTGGATAAAGGTTACTCGTCTCCGTAGGCCAGACGATGCAGGGCCTCGAGATCGGCCGGCACCAGACGGTTGTAGCGGCAGTCGACGATGCCGCGCTTGCGCAGATCGGCGCTGATGCGGCTCAGGTGGACCGAGGTCACGCCGATGGCGTCGGCGATGTCCTCGCGGTTCAATGGGATCTCGATCGGCTGGCGGGTGTCGATGCCGCGTTGCGCGAGGCGCGAGATCAGCTCGCACAGGAACATCGCGAAGCGCTGGATGGCCGGCGCCTGGCCGACGTAGGATAGGCGCAGGCGGCATTCCTGCGCCTGGTGGCACTGGATCTGGATGAGCTTGCGGGTAAGATCCGGGTCGCCGCGCATCAACTCCTCGATATGTCGCTCGTTAAAGGCGCACAGCGTGACCGGGGTGGCGGCGACCGCCGAGTAGTCCATGGGCGCTGAAAAATCGGAACGGTAGCCAATGAAGTCGCCGGGCAGGGCGACGCTGAGTACCTGGCGCTGACCGTTCTTCAGCAGTTTGTAGCGGATCACCCAGCCCTCGAAAAGGGTATAGGCGCGGCGGTGGACGTCTCCTTCCTGAAACAGAATCTGGCCCGCGGGCGCGACATATTGGGCGCTGCGCAGGCGTTCGCGACGCCCGGCCGCCTCGTTGCCGCCGGGTTCGAACCAGGCGAGGCGTCGTACCGGGCATTCGCTACAGTGGGTGTGGGGCTCCGGCTTCAGTGTGAATCGGTTCATTTTTCATGGGTTCTTCGTTCTGGGACCTGGATTCCAATGCGCACATTGTGAACGCTTGCGTGCGCGGATGCCTGTCATTCGAGTGTCACCCGGACGCTTTGGTTCAGTTGTCCGGGAGCGAGACTATAGCGGCTTGCCCGAGTCTGGGTAAGCCGGAGGATTACCCAGTCATGGCGAATCGGGAAGCAGCCGCCCGCCCGCGCTGAAATGGCGGCGCCAATAGGGGTTGTCGAGCCGGTCGATGCGCACCCGGCCGTCGCTGGATGGGGCGTGGATGAAACGACCATTGCCGAGGTAGAGACCGACGTGACCGCTTTTGTAAGGGCTGTGAAAGAACAGCAGGTCGGCCGGGGCGAGGCGGGCGCGCGGCAGTGGTGTGGCGCGCGCGCGTAGCTTGGCGACGGTGCGAGGCACGATCCGCCCGGCGCGTCGGTAGCTGTAGTGGATCAGGCCGCTGCAATCGAAGCCCTCGCGCGGCGAGGCGCCGCCGAAATGGTAGGGGACGCCGAGTTGCGCGCGCGCGGCGGCGAGGATCGCGGCGCGGGTGTCGCCGTTGGTGCGCCCGGGCGCTGTCGCGCAGCCGGCGATCAGCACGACGAGCAGCGCGACGGGCCAGGCGCGGCGCATCGCTCAGACGAGCACTTCGACCGGTAATGGCTGGCTCAGAAAGCGGTGCGGGCTGGCGCTGAAGCCATAGGCGCCGGACTGCATCACCGCGATCAGGTCGCCAGGCTCGGCGGGCGGCAGCTCGACATTGTCGGCGAGGATGTCCAGCGGTGTGCACAGCGGGCCGACCACGCTGACAGTCTCGCGCGGCTCGCCGCGCGCGTTGGTGGCGTGGATTACGGGGTAGTTCTTGCGGATCACCTGGCCGAAGTTTCCGGATGCGGCGAGGTGGTGGTGCAGGCCGCCGTTGGTTACCAGGAAGGTTTTGCCGCGCGAGACCTTCTTGTCGATTACCTCGCACAGATAGACGCCGGCCTCGCCGACCAGGTAGCGGCCCAGCTCGATGACGACCTCGACCTCGGGCAGCGCCTCGCGCACGCCGGGCAGGCGGGCATCGAGGTTGTCGGCGATCGGTTGCAGGTCGAGCGGCTTCTCACCGGGGAAGTAGGGAATGCCGTAGCCGCCGCCGATGTTCAGCCACTCGACCGGGGACGGCGCCGAGGCGGCGAGCCGGATCGCCAGGTCGAAGGTTTGATTGTTGGCTTCGATCAGCGCCTCGGGCTTCAGGTTCTGCGAGCCGGAGAAGATATGAAAGCCGCGAAAATGCAGGTCGCGCTCGCCGATCCATTCGAGCAGCGCCGGCACGCGCTCGGCATCGACGCCGAAGGGCTTGGCGCCGCCGGCCATCTTCATGCCGGAAGCTTTCAGTTCGAAATCCGGGTTGACGCGCACCGCGACGCGCGGACGGATGCCGAGTCGTTCACCGATCTCGTGGATGCGCCGCGCCTCGCCCTCGGACTCGAGATTCACGGTGATGCCGGCGGCGACCGCGGCGGCCAGCTCGCGGTCGGACTTTCCGGGGCCGGCGAAGCTGATTTCGGCGGGATCGACGCCGGCGTCCAGCGCCACTGTCATCTCGCCGTGCGAGGCGATGTCGAAACCGTCGACATGGGTGGCGATGTGCGCGACCAGCGCCGGCATCGGGTTGGCCTTCATCGCATAGTGGATGCCGATCTCGTCGGGAAGCCGCGCGCGCAGCGTTTCGACGCGCGCGGTGATGGCGGAGCGGTCGTAGGCATAGAACGGGGTCTGGCCGACCTGGGTGGCGAGGACTCCGGCGGGGATGTCGCCGACCATCAACTGGTTGCCGACGATGTTGAAATAGGCGCTCGGCGCGTGTTCGGGTTTTTTCTTCATGAGGCGTCCTGAAAGAGGTCTTGATGCTGTTCGGCGAGCGTCTTGCGGTCGATCTTGCCATTCGGGTTGCGCGGCAGATCGTCCAGATAGCGGACCGCGTGCGGCACCATGAAGTTCGGCAGCTCCCGCTTGCAATGCAGCAGCAGGCCTTCCTCGTCGGGCTGGTCCGCGCTGCACACCACCAGAATGCCCTGGCCGATGCGCGGGTGGGGCAGGCCGATGGCGACCGCCTCGGCGACCAGGCCGCTGGCATAGAGCACCTCTTCGACCTCGGAAGGGCTGACGCGGTAGCCGGAAGTCTTGATCATCTCGTCGGTGCGGCCGATGAAATAGAGATAGCCGTCTTCGTCGCGACGCACCTGATCGCCGGACCACACCGCGATCTCCGGCAAAGGCAGGCCGTCGGGCTGACCGGGCGCCGGGCGGAAACGCTCGGCGGTCTTCGCCGCATCGTTCCAATAGCCCAGCGCGACCAGCGCGCCGCGGTGAACCAGCTCACCAGGCTCGTTCGGGGCGCACTCGCTGCCGTCCGGGCGCACCACCATCAGCTCGGCGTTGGGGATTGCCTTGCCCATCGAATCGGGCCGACGGTCGATCTCTTCCGGCGGCAGGTAGCTGGAGCGGAAAGCCTCGGTGAGGCCGTACATCAGGTAGATCCGGGTGTCGGGCAGCGCGGCGCGCAGCTTGCGCGTGGTGGCGATCGGCATCGCCCCGCCGGAGTTGGTCAGGTAGCGCAGGCCGCGTGCCTCTTCGGGCCAGTCCAGGTCGGCGAGCTGGTTCCACAGCGGCGGCACCGCCGCGAGGCCGGTGACGCGGTGGCGGGCCACCGCGCGGATCACATCGCGCGGCAGCAGATAATCCATCAACACCACCGAGGCGCCGACGTGAAAAGCGGTGGTCAGTTGGCTCAGGCCGTAGTCGAAACTGAACGGCAATACCGCCAGCAGACGGTCGTCGGCGCGGTTTTCGAGATAGCCGGCGACCGATTCGGCGCCGGCGAGCATGTTGCGGTGCGACAGCACCACACCCTTCGGCCGTCCGGTGCTGCCGGAGGTGTAGAGGATCGCGGCGATATCGGCGTCGATGCGCCGGTGCGGCGCGGCGGTCGGCGCGGCGGCGAGGCTTTCCCACGGATGCAGCGGTAGTGGGAAATCGGCCAGGCGCCCGGCGCCTCCATGGCTCAGCACCACCGCGCGCAGGTCCGGGCAGCTGCTGAGGGTCTCGGCGAGCTGCGCGGCGCGATCCGGGCTGGTGACCAGCACGCGGACGTCGCAATCGCGCAGGATATAGCCGACCTGGGCCGGTTTCAGTTGCGGGTTGACCGGCACGAACACACCGCCGGCGGCGCTCGCGCCGAACATCGCGGCGACCGTTTGCGGCATCTTCGGCAGGTAGACCGCGACGCGCTCGCCGGCTTGCAGACCGAGCGCGAGCAGGCCGTTGGCGGTGCTCGTGACCGCCTCGGCCAGCGTGGCGTAGTCCAGCTCTTCCTTCTTGTGGAATAGCGCCGGCGCTTCGGGCGCGCGCGTGGCTTGCCCGATAATCGATTGGTGGAGCAGGATAGGCATGGTTCTTGGTATCGAACGGCTGATGGAACGGAAATTATACCTTTTGCCGACGGTGGTATCGAACCGGTCGGTAGTGTGAGGCGGCGTCGT
>JALVEB010000110.1 GCA_027008705.1 Sedimenticola sp.
AACGTGAGGTCCGCCGCACGCCAGCGCCGGACATCGCCGAGCTGAAGGAGACCCTGTGGCGGGTCATCGACAAGGAAGGCCTGGCGCTGTCGGCCTTGAACGCCAGCCTGTTCGCCGGCGAGCTCAGCGACGAAGTCGCGCGGCGCATCGTCGAGATTCGCGCCGATGTCGCCGAGACCGTGATCCGCGGCTACTGCCTGGCCAAGGGCGTGGCGGTTGCGGTGAATCCGATTCCTGTCGCCGATCTGCTCACCGCGCTGGCGATGGATGCCTCGATGGTGGTGCATCTGGCGCACGTCTACGGCATGTCGGTCACGCGTGGCGAGGCCAGCGAACTGATCCGCACCATCGGCATGCAGATGGCGGCCCTGATGGCGACGATCTGGAGCGTCAACATCGCCGCCAGCGCGTTGAAGGCGACCAGCGCCGGGCTCTCCACGCTGGTGACCGCGGCGGCCCAGGGCGGCGTCGCCTACTATGGCACCTATGTGGTCGGAAAAGCCGCGCAACGCTACTTTGCGCAAGGTCGCTCCTGGGGAGAGGGCGGGCCGAAGGCCGTGGTCCAGCAGATCCTTGAAAGCCTCGACAAGGACTCCATATTGGAACAAGCGCGCGAAGACATCAGTCGGCGGCTGAAGGCCATGGCCTCGAAATAAGACGAGGCCCGTCAGGCCGCTCCCGAACCCCAATCACCGGAGAGAAAGAAAATGAAACGGATCCTGTTGTATCTGGCAACCAACTTTGCGGTGCTGTTGTTGATCAGCGTCGTGTTCAAGCTGTTCAATATCGAGGGCGTGCTTGCGGCCAACGGCATCGATCTGGATCTGCGCGGCGTGCTGATCTACTCGCTGATCGTCGGCTTCGCAGGCTCGGTCATCTCGCTGCTGATGTCCAAGCACATGGCCAAGAGTGGGATGGGCGTCTACGTCATCGAACAACCATCCAACGCCACCGAGCGCTGGCTGGTCGAGACCGTCTACCGGCTTGCTGAAGAGGCGGGCATCGGCTATCCCGAGGTCGGTATTTTCGATTCCCCAGAGCCGAACGCCTTCGCCACCGGCGCCAACCGTAACGACGCGCTCGTCGCAGTCAGCAGCGGCTTGCTGCACCATATGAACAAAGACGAGGTCGAAGCGGTGCTGGGCCATGAGGTGACCCATGTCGCAAACGGCGACATGATCACGATGGCGTTGATGCAAGGCGTGGTCAACACCTTCGTGATGTTCCTGGCCACGGTGATCGGCCATGTCGTCGACCGCGCGGTGTTCAAAAATGAAGAGGGGCACGGACCGGCTTACTACATCAGTAGCCTGATTGCCCAGGTGTTGCTGAGCATCCTCGCAACCATGATCGTAATGTGGTTCTCGCGCTGGCGTGAATTCCGCGCCGACGCGGGTGGTGCATACCTTGCCGGCCGTAATAAGATGATCAACGCCCTGCGCCGTCTGCAACAAGCCCAGCCGGACGACCTGCCGGACCAGTTCGCCGCGTTCGGCATCGCCGGTCGCGCGACACGCGGCCTGAAGGAACTGTTCCTGAGCCATCCGCCGCTGGAGGACCGCATCGCCGCATTGCAGCAGATGCAGTGATCCTTCCTCGCGCCGCGCGGTGGTGATGGCCGCTCGGAATCGGAACGCTGGTCGTTAACCGGCGCCACTGGATTCCAGCCTCAACCGGCCTCAAAAATCGGCCGGACTCACCACCGGAGGCAACCCCGGTTTGTTGAGCACATGGGTATAGATCATGGTAGTGGACACATCCGCATGACCCAGCAGCTCCTGCACCGTGCGAATGTCGTACCCTGCCTCCAGCAAATGGGTGGCAAAAGAATGGCGCAAGGTATGGCTGCTGACCCGCTTATCAATCCCCGCAACCCTGGCTGCCTCGCGAATCGCCTTTTGCAAGCTGGTTTCATGAATGTGGTGACGCCGAACCCGTCCAGAACGGGGATCCACCGACAGCCGGCCCGAAGCGAAGACATACTGCCAAATCCACTCCCCCGCGGCAGAAGGATACTTGCGGGCCAACGCATCAGGCAGAAACACCTCCACCTCACCCCGCTGCCGATCCAACTCGAACACCGCGCGCCGATCCTCCAGATGAGCCTCCAACTGCGCCTTATACGTCTTCGGCAAAGGCACCACGCGATCCTTCCGCCCCTTACCATCGCGCACCAAAATCATATCCCGGGTCAGATCCACATCCTGAACCCGCAAACGCACCGCCTCCATCAAGCGCATGCCCGTACCGTACATGAGCCCCGCTATCAAACCATAAAGGCCACTCATCTGCGCCAACAACGCCTTCACCTCATCCCGGGAAAGAACCACCGGAAGGCGCGGGGGACGCTTGGCCGCGCGATAACCATCTAATTTCAACTCGCGCCCAAACCCATGACGAAACAAAAAAGCCATGGCATTCAACGCCTGCCGCTGCGTATTGACCGAAACCTTCTTCTCCACGGCAAGATGGGAAAGAAAACGAGATACCTCCGCATCATCGATCTCGTCAGGCTCCTTTCCTGACCAAAGCAAGAAACGCCGCACCCAATCCCGATACGTCTCCTCGGTGCGAATGGAATACTGCATGGACCGAATCGTCCGAGTCAGATCCACCAACAACTGAGTACTCGCGTCAGTCAAGCGATCCTTCGCCCGCAACCCAAGCGCCACAGCGGTTTCAGGTTCCAACTCCCGCGCCAAAGTAGGATGGTCCGGCTCCAATTCCCGTCCACCTGCCTCAGCCCAAAACGCCCAATCCACCCGCCGAGCCGCCTTCGACCTCACCAGATCAACCAACAACAAGCGGATAGCATCCACCTGCTGGCGCAACCGCCAAACAGGCTTGCCGGACTCACGCGCAAGATCACGGAGATAACTCGTAATCTCCTCCGTAGTGAGATCAGTCAGCTTCCGGCCGGGAAACGCGACAAGCAACGCCTTCACATGCCGCGCGTACCAAGGCCGGTATTTCTCCGGAACACCACTCCTGGCCAACAAATCGAAGAATCGCTGCCAGTGGGAACCGCGACCATTGGCAGGCAGGAAGGAGGTAGAATCTCCTCTTGCCGAGGAGGGATAAATTGTGCTAGGTTTCCTCATGGAGGGAATTATAGTCGGATAGGCAGAATCTGTCGATCACGTGACAGCGTGAATCCTCCTATCCTGGATAGGGGAGATTCAGCCTATTTAACTGTTAGCACAAGCGGTAAAGTTAAGGTTTTCGTGCGTTACTCTACCGGTAATGCTTCGTGGTAAAAAAATCGGGCAACCTGGGTGCAGGGC
>JALVEB010000111.1 GCA_027008705.1 Sedimenticola sp.
GGCCTCGGCATGGCCGGTCAGCTCCTCCAGCGCGGCGTCCGATGCCTCCGGGCGCACGAACTGTACCAACTCGACCTTCTCGAACTGATGCTGACGGATCAGGCCGCGGGTATCCCGCCCGTGAGAGCCGGCCTCGCTGCGAAAACAGGGCGTGTGGGCGACGCGCCGCAGTGGCAGCGACTCGGCATCCAGGATCGCATCCCGCGCGAGATTGGTGACCGGCACCTCGGCCGTGGGGATCAGGTAATACGGCATGTCCCCGGCGAGCTTGAACAGGTCTTCCTCGAACTTCGGCAACTGCCCGGTGCCATACAGGCTGTCGGCGTTGACCAGGTATGGGACATAGGTCTCGCTATAGCCGTGCTCGCGGGTATGGGTGTCGAGCATGAACTGCGTCAAGGCGCGTTGCAGGGCCGCGATCGGGCCATGCAATACCGAGAAGCGCGCGCCGGCGATGCGCGCTGCGGCGTCGAAATCCATGCCGCCGAGGGCTGTGCCGAGATCGACATGATCCCTGGGCTCGAAATCGAATACCGGTGGCTCGCCCCAGCGACGCTCCTCGCGGTTGTCGTTTTCATCCTTCCCCTCGGGCACGTCATCGGCCGGGATGTTCGGGATGGCGAGGGCGATCTCGCGCAGTTCTCGCTGCACCCCGGCCAGCCCTTCCTCGGCGCGCTTCAAGCGTTCACCAAGATCGGCCACCTCCGCAAGCAATGGCTGGATGTCCTCGCCGGCCGCTTTGGCCTGGCCAATGGCGCGGGATTTGCGGTTGCGTTCGCTTTGCAACTCCTGGGCTTCGACCTGCCATCGCTTGCGGCGGGTTTCGAGCTCCGCGAGGCGGGCAGTGTCCAGATGGTAACCCCGGCGCGCCAGCAAGGCGGCCAGCCGGTCGGGATCCTGGCGCAGCAGTTTTGGATTCAGCATAACCCGGTATCCGCGTTGACGTGAGCCTCCCAGTAGACCATGTGGCCTTCCGGCACGCGCTGGTTCAGCTCCGGCCACAGGGCCTCGAACTTCTCGCTCACCTCGAAGAATTCGATGACCAGCGGCAGGTCCAGCGAGGTATCGATCAGATGGGCCGAATGGATCTTGCCCGAGCGGCCGAAGCCGGCAATCCCGCGAAACGCCGTCACCCCGCAGACTTTGGCCTCGTCATGCAACCAGGCCAGAAGCCTTTCGAACTGATGCTGACCCTCGGTCAGATAGATACGCACCATGACCACGGAACCGCCCATCACAACTGCCTCCCCAGCATGACACCACCCCATACCGCCAGCATGCAGGCCGCGACGCTGATCAGAATATTGAAACCAGCCTTGAAATAATCGGCCTGCTCGATCAGATTCAGGGTTTCGATCGAGAAGGTCGAGAAGGTCGTGAACGCGCCGAGAAACCCGACCAGCAAGGCCGCGCGCCACTCCGCCGCCAACGTGACCCGCTCAATCAACAGGATGAATAACAGACCCATCAGAAACGAGCCGATCACATTGACCGCAAGCGTACCATAGGGAAAGCTCCGACCCAGCCATTGATATACCGCATTCGCGGTCCAGAAACGCATCAGCGCGCCCGCCGCGCCGCCCCCGGCGATGGCCAAAACCTGCAACACCTGCCTGCTCCTGATCGAAAAACCGGCATTCTACCCGATGACGCACGGCCTGTCCGGTCTCGACGGCGCCGTCTGGCGCGTAACCGGAGAACCTGAACGCGCGCCACGGGGAAGCCTTCGCCCTTTGCCAAGCCGGCCGCGATTGTCGTACCCTCTTCCGGTCGGACCCAGCGTCCGATGAAACCAACGCACCGATCCTTGCCCCGCCACAGGATACTGTCTTGTCTTCCGATTCCTACTCGTTGTCCGAACCGGCCACCACCGGTCTGCTGTTGATCAACCTCGGTACCCCCGATTCGCCGCAAGTGGGCGATGTGCGCCGCTATCTGGCCGAGTTTCTGTCCGACCCACGCATCGTGGAGATCCCGCGGCTGGCCTGGAAGGCCGTGCTTCACGGCGTTATCCTGCGTACCCGGCCGAAACGATCGGCGCGGGCCTACCAAGCCGTCTGGAGCGATCAGGGATCACCGCTGCTCTACCTTTCCGAGCGTCTCGTCGCGACGCTGGCCAACGAGATCCCGGTAGCGCTCGGCATGCGCTACGGCAATCCATCGATCGCCGATGCCCTGGAACGCCTGCGCGCGCGCAACGCGCAACGCATCCTGGTGCTCCCGTTGTACCCCCAGTATTCGGCGACCACGACGGCCTCGACCTTCGATGCGATCGCCCGGGTGCTGTCCACATGGCGCTGGATCCCGGAGCTGCGCTTCATCAACCAGTACTATCAACACCCGCTGTATCTCGAGGCGCTCGCCAACAGCGTGCGCGCATGGCAAGCGCGACACGGCGTTCCGGACCGTCTGCTGATGTCCTTCCACGGCATCCCGAAAGACTATGCCGGCGCCGGCGATCCCTATCCCCTGCAATGCCACGCCACCGCGCATCGGCTCGCCGGGCGGCTGGGACTCGCCGACGATGCCTGGGCGCTGAGTTTTCAATCCCGCATGGGGCCACGGGAATGGCTCAAACCCTATACCAGTGAAATGCTGAAGCGATGGGGCGAGGAAGGCATGAGGCATGTACAGGTCATTTGCCCCGGATTCCCCATCGATTGCCTCGAGACGCTCGAGGAGATCGCGGTCGAAAACCGGGACGTTTTCCTGAATGCCGGAGGCGGTCGATACGAATACATTCCGGCACTGAACGACAGCGCCGCGCAGCGAACGCTGATCGAGCGATTGTGGCGCACGCACACGCAAGGCTGGGACCTGGCCGATGGTCAAGAAGCGCCCCGATCCGGCAAGGAGACGGAGCAGTAGGAACAAGAGGACGGCTCCCGGGCGGAATCCCGCAAACGGCAGAGACCCCGCCCATAGAGGCAGCCTGCCCCGAAGAATCAGGGGGAGAAGACAGCGCGCTTGCCCGATCCGCCGCGCTTGACCGGGCCCGCGCCTTGTCAGTCAACGGTATGTGAGTGCGGTCGCCCTGGGGAAGATCAGGCCTTATTGCGTCCAGCCTGCTTTTCGGTGTAGTCCTTGACCGCGGCCTTGATCGCATCCTCGGCGAGCACCGAGCAATGCACCTTGACCGGCGGCAGCGCCAGCTCCTCGGCGATGTCGGTGTTCTTGATCTGTAACGCCTCGTCCAGGGTCTTCCCCTTGACCCATTCGGTGAGCAGGCTGCTCGAGGCGATCGCGCTGCCGCAGCCGTAGGTCTTGAACTTGGCGTCCTCGA
>JALVEB010000112.1 GCA_027008705.1 Sedimenticola sp.
AGTTCCAGCCCCTTTTCCGCAGCTTTCAACGCGACCTGCCCGGCGACCCCGGAGAGCAGTTCGTCAAGCGAGAATCCGGTTCGCTCGATGGGCATGCGTCCGGCTTCGATGCGCGACAGATCGAGGATGTCGTTGATCAACCCGAGCAGCGATTGCCCGGCGGCCACGATGTTGCGCAGGTAGTCCCGCTGCCGCGCGGTCAGATCGGTGTTCAGGGTAAGATGGCTCAGGCCGATCACGGCGTTCAGCGGCGTCCGGATCTCGTGGCTCATGTTGGCCAGGAAACGACTCTTCAAACGATTCGCCGATTCCGCCGCGTCCCGCGCCTCGGCCAGGGCTTTTTCGAGCCGCACCCGTTCGGTCAGGTTGACCATCACCCCGAGATGGGCCGCGCGACCGGCATAACGGATCGGTATTGCGGAGACCAGGCCGTCGATTCGTTCCCCCCAATCGGTGCGGTAGACGATATGCTGCCCGGTGGCCCGCCGTTCGGTTCGCAACAAAGCGAGAAAACGTTCGCGGTCTTCCGCGTGGGCATAGAAATCGTGCATGAACCGCCCCACCAGGCTCGTGTCGCGGGTGACCTCGCGCGTGGCTTGCGGATTGGCCATCAGGATGCGGCCCTCCATATCCACGATGACGATCGCCAGCGGGATGGCATCGATGATGTGCTGCAACTGACGCTCGCTGTGCTTCAACGACGCCTCCATCGCCTTGCGTTCCGATATGTCCTCATCGGTGGCGACGAAATGGCTGAGCTGGCCATGATCGTCGAAGATCGGAGACACTGAAACCGCCATCCAGAACGACTGCCCGTCGCGGCGCCGATGGAGCAGCTCGCCACGCCAGCGCTTGCGTCCGCCGAGCGCTTTTCTCAACGCCTCCAGCGTCTTGGGATCGGCGTCAGGCGAGACGAAGCGGGACGCGGGCCAGCCGAGCACCTCATCGGGTCGATAACCCATAAGCTCGGTGATGCGTCGATTGACGTACTCGATGCGCCCCTTCGGATCGGTGATGACGATCATCAGCGGATTGTCTTCCAGCGCCCGCCCAAAGCGTTCGGCCCGCGCCTGCGCCGATTTCAGGTTGCTCAGGTCACGCAGCGTGCCGATGCACTTCAGCGCGCGACCGCGGCTGTCGCGCTGCGTCACCCGGCCCTCGCCGACTACCGGCGCCCAGCTGCCATCGGCGCGCCGCACGCGATACTCGATGCGCGTAATGCCATCTCCCGCCTCGCCGCAATCGAGCCGCGCGAGTTGCTCGCGACGCACAGGGCGGTCGTCCGGATGAATCAGGCGCTCCCACGCCTGGTCGGTGGTCGGAATCTCATCGTCCGCGTAACCCAACGCATGGAAGAAACCCGGGCTGAAGTAGAGTTTTCCGGTGCCCTGGTCCAGTTCCCAGATCCCCTCCGAAACCGCCTCCATGGCCTGACGAAAGCGCGCCTCGCTGGCGCGCAACTGGTTTCGTCGATGACGCATGGTCAAGGCCCAGGCAAGCAGCAGCAACACGATCGGTGACATGAACAGCGCCACCGAGACCAGTTGCCGACGCAGCGCCCGGCGTGCCAGGGCATCGTCCAGCTCCATGCCCAGCCAGCGATGGTGGATCCGGCTCCGGACGCCTTCATCGATCGAGGCCAGTCCGCGTTCGAGCAGATCACGCAGCTCCGGCCAGTCCTTGCGCACGCCGAACGCCAAGTCATAATGATACGGTGTCGGGGCCGCGACCCGGATGTTGGTGTATCCGCGACTCTCCGCGATCGCCCGCGCGGTGACCAGATTGCCGACATAGGCATCGGCCTTGCCCAGCGACAAGGTCTCGACGGCTTTCGCGGTATCCGGAACCACGATCAGATGGAGCTCGGGATAGTCTTGCTCCAGGCGCGACTTCGCGACCGTGGCGGCCTCGACGACGACATGACGGCCGCTCAGATCTTCCAGGCCACGGATGAAGCCGGCATCGTCCCGGGTGAAGACGACGAACGGGAAAGAGAGATAGGGCCGCGTGAACAGCAGCCGGTCCCGCCAGGCATCGAGCGGCGTGATCGCGGGCACGACATCGATATCTCCCCGCTCGACCCCGGAAAGAACCTGCTCCCAGGTCAATCCAGGCACGTGGCGCATGTTCAGCCCCAGACGCTCGTTCAGCAGGCGTACATAGTCCGCGGAGATGCCCTTGAATTCACCGGCCTCCTGGAATTCGACCGGTCGCCAGGCGCGGTCGCTGCCGATACGGATCACCGGATGGTTCGCGATCCACTCCCGTTCCGCCGCGCTCACCTCGAAATGGCGCGCCCGATCATCGGCCAGCGGCGACAGCCAACGCTGTCGGATGCGCCGACGCTCGTCCTCGGGGACAGCCTTCAGCGCCTGGTCGATGAGCGCCGCCAACGGTCGCCATTCCCGGGTATCCGGCACGGCGAAGGCCAACGGCGCCGCGGGGATGCCCGCCTCTCCGGCAAAACGCAGGTTATTGAGACCGAGTTGGCGAATCAGCCAGGCGGCCGCTTCGCCGTTGCCGACATAGGCATCGGCCTCGCCCCAGGAGACCGCCTTCAGCGCGGCCGCGGTATCCACCACTGGTTTCAGACGGACGCCGGGGTAGTCCCGTCGCAGGCGCTCCACCGTCGCGACGCCTCTTTCGACCGCCACCACGCGCCCCCGCAGATCATCGAGCCGATGAATCCCCGGGACATCGCGCCGCGCCACGATCCGATAGTGCAGCATCAGGAAAGGGCGCGTGAAACGAATCCCACGAGCCCTCCGTTTCGGGGTATCGACGATACTCGCGGCGAGTGGCGCCTCGCCATCGGCCAACAGGCGCAGCACGCGCGTGATATCGGGCTGTGGACGCGTCTGAAAGGTCACCCCGAGGCGCTCGCCGATGACGCGCAGGTAGGCCGCGGCGACCCCCTGATAGCGTCCGTCTCCATCAAGGTAGTCGATCGGCGGCCAATCGCCATCCACCAGCACCGGCAACACGCGATGAGCGGCAAGCCAGGCCCGTTGCGCGGGAGACGGATCCCATGCGCCGCAGGGCTCGCAAAAGAGCAGCAGCCAGACAAACAGTCCCAGAACGATACGCGGAAAATGCCCTGTCATGGCGGCGCGCGGGTATGCGCCACGCCATCCAGCATCCCAAACCCGGCCAGATAACGCGGCGCCGCGCTCATCGCGCGCGCCAGACCAGGATGAGATTGTTGGCCGGCATCGGGTATTCAGCGGCCGCTTCCATCCCGGCCCGCCCGGCCAGCTCATTCAACCAGCCGATGTCCTTGATGCCGCTGCGTGGATCGCGCGCCTTCAACCATTGATCGAAGCGGCGGTTCGACTCGCTGGTATAGCCGCCGTTGCGGTTGAACGGACCATAAAGGAGAAACGGCGCGCCGGCGGCGAGCACCCGCCCGAGGCCGGCGAACATCGCCTCGACCGCCTGGCGGTCCATGATATGCGCGGTATTCGCGCTGAACGCGGCATCATAGACCTCCCCCGGCCAGCGATCATGGCATACGTCGAGCGCCAGCGGCGGAGCGAGGTTCCGATTGCCGGACTCGTCGATCCATGCCTGGATACCCGGGTGCAGGGCCGCGCGATCGCTGGTCTGCCAACGCAGATGGGGCATCGCGGAGGCGAAATACACCGCATGCTGACCCGTGCCGCTGCCGATCTCGAGCACCTGTCCCGCCTCGCGAAGCCACGGCTCGATCACCGCCAGTATCGGCGCGCGATTCTGCTCGCAGGATTCCGCAAAGGGCTTTCCGGCCATCGGGTCAGCCGCAACAACGCTTATACTTCAGGCCGCTGCCACAAGGGCATGGCGCATTTCGACCTACCTTGGGGTGGTTGCGCGCGCGCGTGGCCGGCGGAATCAATTCGCCCTCGACGAAATACCAGCGACCGTCGCGACGCACAAAGCTGCTGACCTCGTGGTGACGCAGAATACGGCCATTCTGGCGATAGCTGGCAATGAACTCGACGACGCCCTTGTCGTCCTCCTCGCCGCCTCCCGAGCAGCCGATCACCTCCAGCCCCAGCCAGTCCGCCTGCTCGGCCCAGCGCCGCGTGCTTTCGCGATCGTGGGTGGCGCGCTCGTCCGGCTCCAGCGTTTCCTCGAGATAATCGATATCCGCGAGCACATAGGCGCAATAGCGTGAACGCATCAGCGCCTCGGCGGTCGTCGCCGGTCGGCGGTATTGCAACAAGGGTTCGCAACAGTCCGCAAAACGAAGGTCCGAACCGCAAGGACAGGATCCATCGGTCATCGTTTCTCTCCCGCTCAATATGAAGCCATGGCCGTTCCAAGAGCCATTGTATATGATCGCTCTCTCCCGACGCATACGGAACATCCCGATGAAAAGCCTGCCCATCCTGCTCCTGCTGGCCTTTGCCCCGGCGCTGTTCGCCGCAACAACAGAGTGCGAGCGCCCTGAACTGCCGTCTTTCGATGCGGAACGCTATTACAAGGGGCTGGCGCGTTTCGAAGGCGACAAGCTGAAGGCCAAGCTGAACGAACGCATCACCCATCGCGACGTGCAACCGATCGAATGCGCCGAAACCATACTTTCGCGCCTGTTGCCCGACGCCGGGCCGGTACAGCCGCGGCCGGTGTGGCCGCGCGAACGCGGTTTTCCAAACGATATTCAGGATGCCTATTCGGATCTCTACAACCTGCTGCCCGCGCGCGCGGGCGTGCGGATCACCAGCGGTGACAGCCGCAAGTGGAAGATTCCACCCGTGCTGAAGGGCGATGTGGCGCGCATCCTGCTGTACATGGACACCCGTTATGATGGCGACGATGCCAGCCTGACGCCCGATCTTTCGCTGCTTCGCGGCCCCGCGCCGCGCGGAAAACCCAGTCTGGGGCGCCTGTGTGACCTGTTGGCCTGGCATGAACAGGATCCGGTATCGCCGACGGAGCGGCTTCGCAACGATCTCATCTGGCAGTGGCAGGGCAATCGCAATCCCTTTGTCGATCACCCGGAGTGGGTGAAGCGCGTCTACCAGGTGGATTGCACCCTGCCGGATATCAGTGACCGCGAGGGGTTGCTGAAACGCCTCGACCAGCTGGAACGGGAGTTGCACGCGATTCGGCGGCAACTGCAAGAAGGTGGATGAACAGGCTCACCGCCTGTAACTACTCAGTGGGCAGGCCATATAAAGGGTAACTGCTCAGATCACCGCTGAAATGCGTCAGATCAAGGCAAAAAATGGGATTTACAAGAGTAAATGACCATTTTTGAACGCAGAGCTGGCGTATTTCAGCGGTTAGCTGAGTAGTTACCACCGCTTTTCCGTGAGCAGCCAGCAGGCGGCCTGGTGGCCCGGCTCAAGCTCGGTGGTTTCGGGATAGGCGGTCCGGCAGACGGCCATCGCGCGCGGGCAACGGGGGTGGAAATGACAGCCACGCGGCGGATCGGCCGGGGACGGCATGTCGCCCTCGAGACGGATGATCTGGCGGCGGCTGGCCGGGTCGACCACCGGCACCGCGGAAAGCAGGGCCTCGGTATAGGGGTGCGCCGGCCGTTCCAGCACCTGCTCCACGCTGCCCTGTTCCACCACACGGCCCAGGTACATCACCGCGACCTCGTGAGCGATGAAGCTGACCACCGAGATATCGTGGGTAATGAACAGGTAGGAGAGCGAAAGGCGCTGTTGCAACTCGCCAAACAGGTTCAGGATCTGCGCCTGCACCGAGACATCGAGCGCGCTGGTCGGCTCGTCACAGACGATCAGGCGCGGATCCACGGCCAACGCGCGCGCGATGCAGATGCGCTGACGCTGGCCGCCGGAGAACTCGTGCGGGTAGCGCGCGGCGCTGTCGGCCGGCAGGCCAACCTGTTCGAGGAGCCTGGCGACACGCCGTTGGCGATCCTCGCGCCCCGTGCCGATGCCTTGCGCGCGCAGCCCCTCGGCGACGATCTCGCCGACCGGCATGCGCGGGTTCATCGAGGCCGCCGGATCCTGGAAGATGATCTGCATATCGGCGCGCCGGCGGCGCAGCGCGCGCGGCGACAATCGCGCCAGATCCTCGCCATCGAACAAGACCTGGCCCGCGCTCGGTTCGATCAGGCGCAAGATGCCCTTGCCCACCGTAGTCTTGCCGCATCCGGACTCACCGACCAGCGCCAGCGTGCGCGCCCCGCCGATCCGCAGCGAGACCCCATCGACCGCTTTCACATGGCCCTTTACGCGACGCAACACCCCTTTGTGGATCGGGAAATGCACCTTCAGGTCACGCACCTCGAGCAGCGTTTTCGCTGCCCTGGTTTCCTCGCCACGGCTGGCCGCGGCCGCTGATTCCACCAAACCGGACCGCGGATGCAGGCAGCGCACCCGATGGCCGTTGCCAAGATCCCGCCAGGGAGGCGGCTGCTGGCGGCAATCTTCCCCGGCATGATCGCAACGATCGGCAAAGCGGCAAGCGCTAAACCGGGTATCCAGCGGCGGCACCATGCCGGGGATGATCTCGAGCCGGCGACCGCGCTTGTCAAAACCCGGCAGCGCCGAGAACAGCTTGCGCGCATAGGGGTGCGCGGGACCCTTGAAGAAGGTCTGACGATCGCAGACCTCGACCAACTGGCCCGCGTACATCACCGCGATACGGTCGGCGGTCTCGGCGACCACGCCGAGATCGTGGCTGATCAGCAGCACTGCCAGCTCATGATCGCGTTGCAGCTTCTTCAACAGCCCCAGCACCTGCGCCTGGATGGTGACATCCAGCGCGGTGGTCGGCTCGTCGGCAATCAACAGGCGCGGCCGTCCGGCAAGCGCGATCGCGACCATCACGCGCTGCTTCATGCCGCCAGAGAGCTGATGCGGGTATTCATCGATGCGCCGCGCGGGGTCGGGGATGCCGACCGCGTCGAGCAGTTCGACCGCGCGCGCGCGCGGAGCCGCGGCATGCGCGGGATCATGCAGGCGGATCGACTCGGCGATCTGGTCGCCGATACGCATCACCGGGTTCAGCGAGGTCATCGGCTCCTGGAAGATCATCCCGAGCTGGCCCCCGCGCACCGCGCGCATCTCGCATTCGGGCAGGCGCAGCAGATCTTGATCGCCCAGCAGCACCTGCCCGGCGGTAACCCGTCCCGATGGCGGCAGCAGCCGCATCACGCCGAACGCGGTCATCGATTTACCGCAGCCGGATTCGCCAAGCAGCGCGAGGGTCTCGCCCGGATAGAGATCGAGATCGATGCCATCGACCGCGCGCACCGGGCGGCGGGGGTCGCCAAGCCACACCTGGAGATTGCGGATACGCAGAAGGGGTTGGCTCATCCGCGCCCCCGGCCAAGGCGCGGATCGAAGGCATCGCGCACCACATCGGCAAACAGGTTCGCGGCCAGCACCAATACGAACATGAAAACAAAAGCCGCCGCCAGCGACCACCAGACGATGGGCTCTCGCGCCAGCTCCAGGCGCGCGCTGTTGATCATATTGCCCCAGGAATTCATCGTGGGATCGACCCCGATATTGACATAGGCCAGCACCGCCTCGGCCAGAACCAGCCCGCTGAAATCGAGCACGATCGAGATCAGCACGATATGCATCACATTGGGCAGGATATGACGGCTCAGAATCGCCGGGCCGCGCACGCCAAAGGCGCGCGCGGCCTGAACATACTCCAACTCACGCAGCTTCAGGGTCTCGCCCCGCAACAGGCGGCACAGCGTGGTCCAGCTGGTAATGCCGAGAATCACGCACAGAAACAGCAGGCGCAGATCGGCGCGCCGCGCCAGGCTGTCGAACTCGGCGGCGTGCTCGGCCATGTAGACCTGAAGCATCAGGATCGCCGCGGCGATCAGCAGCACCCCGGGGATCGAGCTCAGCGTGGTGTAGAGGTATTGGATCAAGTCATCGATCCAGCCCCGGTAGTAGCCGGCGAGAATGCCCAGCAACAGCGCCGCGGGCAGCATCACCAATGTCGTCAGGGTGCCGATCAGCAGGCCGGTGCGGATGCTCTTCAGAGCCTGGTAGAAGACATCCTCGCCCACCTTGTCGGTTCCGAACACATGGTAGCCCGCGGCCAGCGCGATGAGCACCCCGGCACTCACCACCAATACCGCCATGGTGAGATGGAAGGCCGGCCAGGCCACCCTGCCCCGCCGGCGGATGAACAGCCCGTGCAGCGCCGCCCCCAATGAGACCCCATCGCGCCGCGCGATACGCCAGGCCAGCGGCAGGTAGAGCGCGGCGAGCAGCAGCAGGGCCGCGCCAGCCCCCAACCCGACGCGCCGGGCGATATCGGCGCCGCGTTCCCGGCGCGGATCGCGCAACGCCGCCCCACCCCAGCGCAGGCGTGGATAAGCGCGCACGATGGTGCCATCCGGCTGCTCGATACTCTCCTTGGCATAGAGCCAGGCCGAGAACGGCGCCGAGTAGGTCTTCTCCTGATGCTCGCGCAGATCGCCAACGAGCCAGTCGAACAGGCTCAGCACATCATCCGAGGCCTTGCCGCCATGCGGCTGGAAATGCAGCGAATCGAGCACCCCGATGACGACATAGGCCGACAGGATCACCGCGGTGGCCATGCCGACGCGGCTGCCCGCCACATACCGCCAGGGGCGTCGCAGGTGGTCATGCCGGCGCGCGTGCCAGACGAACAACGCAATGCCGCCAAGCAGCACGAACAACAGCAGATCGGTCCACAACAGCACCGGGGTCATGACAGTCTCACGCGTGGATCGACCAGGGTATAGGAGACATCGGTTAGGATCAGCCCGAGGATATACATCACTGAGCCGAGAAACACCATCGAGCGCACGATCGCGAAATCCTGGCGGTTGATCGCATCGATGGTATAGCTGCCCAGCCCGGGGATGCCGAAGAAGGATTCCACCAGCAGGCTGCCCATGAACAGCAGCGGCAGGATCACCACCACGCCGGTCAGGATCGGAATCAGCGCGTTGCGCAACACATGCGCGAACATCAGCCGCATCTCACCAAGCCCCTTGGCGCGCGCGGTGCGCACATAATCCTTGCCGATCTCCTCGAGAAACAGCGTGCGATACCAACGCACCCCGGAACCGATGCCGGAGATCACGCCGACGATCACCGGCAACACCAGGAACTTCCACGCCGCCGCCCCGGTGTCGTAGCCCGAGATCGGCACCAGATGGAGCAGTTTGCCGAGCAGGAACTGGCCACCGATGATATAGAACAGGGACGAGATCGACATCATCGCCACCGCGATCACCACGCCCCAGAAATCAAGATAGGTGGCGCGAAACAGCGCCAACATCAACGCCAGCGTAATGTTGATCGCCAGTCCGACGAGCAGCGTCGGCACCGCGATGGCCAAGCTGGGCCACATCCGCTGGGCGATGTCGTGGCCGATGTCGCGGCCGCTGTCGGACAGCCCGAAATCGAATGCGAACAGGCGCGCCGAATTGCGGAAAAAGATGGTATCGGTAAGCGCCTCGATACCGTCGCGCCGCGCATTGAACAACAAGGGCTTGTCATAGCCGTGTTCATGCTTCCAGGCTGAAATGGCCTCCGGTGTGACATGCTTGGTTCCAAGATGCAGGCGCGCCATGTCATCCGGTGAATTGAGCACGAAGAACAGCACAAAGGTGATGATGTTGACGCCGATCAGGATCGGGATCGCGTAGAGCGCGCGGCGCACGATATAGGCCATCACAGCGCGGTCCTCCGCTCGCGCTGCCACCACACCCACACCGCCGGCAGCAGGCTGAGCACGAACAGCGCCAGGCCGACTCCGAGCGGCCACAGGATCGGCGGGTTCCAGCGCGCGCGCTGGCGCTCGCGCAGGCGCGCGTCGATGCGGCGGTACTTCAGCGTGTTACGCGCCATCAGATTCGGCTTGGCGTTGTGATACCAGCCATGATAGAGCGAGAAGGCCTTGGGGTGGAAACCCCAGTTCCACGGCGCGTCACGCTGCACAATGCGGTTCATGCGGCGGATGATGGCGAGCCGCTCGGGGCCATCGGGCAGGTTCTTCATGCGCTCGAACAGGGCATCGAACTCCGGGTTATGGTAGTTGGCGGCATTCTCGCCACCATGATCCACCTTGCCATTCGGCCCGAAGAGCAGAAAGAAGAAGTTCTCGGGATCCGGATAATCGGCATTCCATCCCCACGAGAAGATCTGCGCGTTACCCTTGCGCATCTTCTCCTGAAAGCGGTTGTAATCGGTGGCGCGGATCACCAGCTGGATGCCGAGTTTGGCGAACTGCTTGCGATACCAGTTCAGCATCGCCTTGCCGTCCGGCCCGGCGCTCATGGTGTCGTAGTAGAGCACCAATGGTTTGCCGGTGGCGGCGTCGCGCCCGCCGGGGTAGCCGGCCTTCTCCATCAGCTTCAGGGCCGCCGACAAGGGCTTGCGCCGGGGCTTGCCATCGACCCAGTCGTAAACCACCGGATTGATGCCTTGCGGCCCCTCTTCGTGACCATAGATGCCGGGCGGCAACAGGCTTTGCGCGGCGATGCCGCGGCCGTTCAGAAAGATCGAGATGTATTCCTCATAATCGACCGCGATCGAGATCGCCTGGCGCAGGTAGCGCGCGCGCTCGGAGTCGCCGCCGATCACCGGATCCTTCATATTGAAGCCCATGTAGTAGGTGGCTGCCTCGACGCTGGTCTTCAACGCGATGCCCTTGCGCTTCATCGGCGCCGACAGCTCGGCCTCCTGGTTGGCGTTGAAGCGTACCGCCTGGTCGAAGCTGTTCGAACCGATGCCGGAGGCGTCATAATAGCCCTGCAGAAACTTGTTCCAGCGCGGGATGGATTCCTTCTCCAGCGAGTACACCGCGCGATCGATGAACGGCAACGCCCGGCCGGCATCGTCCAGCAGGCCGTTGCCGGCATCCTCCGGCATGCCCTGCCGGGGATAGCGCTCGCCATGGAAGTTGGGGTTGCGTTCCAGCACCATGCGCAGGTTCGGGTTGTTCTCGGTGAGCTGATAGGGGCCGGTGCCGACCGGATACCAGTCGAGCGAGATATTACGCTCGCGCAGCCCCGGCAAATGGTAGAAACGCTCGGCCTCCCACGCCATCGGCGCGAAGAAGTTCATCGCCAGCCAATAGCGGAACTGCGGATAAAGGCCACGGATGCGGATGCGGTAGCGCCGATCGTCGAGCACCTTGGCACCCTCGAAATCGAATGTACGCAGATCCAGCCAGGGGCGCTCCTCACCACTGTCTTTCCGCAGGGCGGCATAGGCGGCGTCAAGACGCTTGCGCAGCGCGGCGAAACCGGCGATATGGCCGGCCATCAGTCCGGCGATCGGCGAGTTGTTGCGGCTGAACGCGAGCCGCTTGATCTGGTAGACGAAATCATCGGGGCGCAACTCGCGGCTGTCGCGGTGGTCGAAATCGGCCAGGGTATCGGCATCGGCATAACGCTCCGCGCGCTCACGGCGATAATAGGGCCGCCCGTCCGGTTCGCGCGCGAAGGCCGGGTGCGGCTGGAAACGCACGCCGCGCGGTATGGTCACGATATAGTCGGTGAAGGCGGCGTGCTCGCGCGTGGTCGGCCGTCCCCCGGCATCGAGATAGCGCAGCTCCGGCATGCCGCTGGCAACGCGGGGCACCAGCCGGTAGGGGCGCAGCAGGAAGTGGTATTGCAAGGGCGGCTCATAGATCTGCGAGATGAAATCCCACTCCGAGGAGCTGTACGAGCGCGCCGGGTCGAGGTGCTTC
>JALVEB010000113.1 GCA_027008705.1 Sedimenticola sp.
TGGCGAAATCGCCGAGGTGGGCATAAAGCAAAAACCAGGTCAGCGTGGCCAGCGGCAGCCCGATCAGCCAGGGCGCGAGCCGGTTGCCGGGCGAGAGAGTCAGGGCATTGTCTTGGTTCATCGAAAGAAGTTCCGCTTCGTTGTCGTTACTGCTGTAGACGCAAAAACCGGAAAAAGGATGCAACCCCGGGAGAGCGGGGGGGAGGGCCGGCAGGAAAAAGCCGGGCGCGATCCCGGCTTTTCGCGATCCTTGCCGGTGGATCGTCAGCCCGCCGGCAGCGCCAGCGGCGCCTTGAAGCGCAGGATATGGTGATGTCCCTGGGCACACTCGATGTCCATGCTGTGGAGGCCGTTGTCGTCCTCGTCGACATGGATCTTGCGCGGCTTGCGGATGCTGTGCTGCAACACGTCTCCGGCGTCGACCACCACGACATCGTCCTTGGGATCGTAGCTGATGCCGCTCAGCGGCAGCCATTCGGCTTCGATCTGGTCTCCGACATCGAGGCCGGCGACCTCGATCTCGACCAGCTCGCTGTCCATCACCATGCTGAAGTGATCGAAGTAGTCTTTCCAGTGGTCTTGCGGAATCTCTCGGGTTGCCATGTGCGTTCTCCTGTCGTCTGTTCTGAATAGGATCCGATGCGTTCTAGATGGGCGCGCCATCCCCGGCTTTCAAGCGCTTTCGGTCAGGAATTCGTCGAGCGATTCGAACAGCGGCGTCATGTACATGTAAGCCGGCCCGCCGTGCATGATCACGGCCATGAAGCCGGCCTCGACGATCTCGTCGCGGGTGGCGCCGGCGGCGATCGCGTTCTTGACATGGAAGGCGATACACCATTCGCATTGCGCGGCGACCGCCAGCGCGACGTTGATCAGCTCCTTCTGGCGCAGGTCGAGCGCCTTGCCGGCCTCGGCCTTGTTCAGGAAGGTCAGGAAGGCGTTGGTCTCGGTCGGGTAGTCCTCGCGCAGGCGCTGGGTCAGTTCGCCGACCTCATCGAGTTTTTTCTGCATTTCGGTCATGATTTCAGCCTCCTTGGGTGGCGGGTACGCTGAGCAGCTCGCAGCGCGCCGCGTTGGCCACCGCGCTGGTGGTTGAGCCGAGCAGGCGCGAGAGCCCCTTGCGCCCGTGCGAGCCGAGCACCACCAGATCAATGCCTTGGGCCTGGATGCTGTTCAGGATCACCGCCTTGGGGGTGCCGACGATGACAAGCTGCTCGGCCCCTTCGAGCTCGAGCCGCCGGGCCAGCGATGCGAGGCGCTCGCGCGCGGCGTCGACCAGTTGCTCTTCCATCTCCAATGTCATCGGCACCACCGGATCGTAGAAGTCGTCGTAGACCGCGAACAGCTCGACCGCGTGCAGCAGCACCAGCTTGGCCTCGTTCTGGCGCGCCAGTTGCGCGGCGCGGCGGATCGCCATTTCCGAATGCGGCGAGAAGTCGGTCGGCACCAGGATGCGTTTCCATTCCGGAAGCGTATCGCCCGGTGGTTGCGTGGTTTGCTCCTCGCGCTTGCGCAGCCAGTCCCAGGCCTCCTGGATCTGGTCGTGTTCGAAGAAGCGTACCTCGCCTTCGATGAAGGGTTGGGCGAGCTTGACCAGCCAGCGCATCCAGTCCTTGTCGCCGACGATGGCGATGCGCTCGAAGTCCTGCTCGTGTTCCTTGCCGAAGCGGTAGTCGTCGAGCGCGGCCTCCAGCTCCCAGCCATGGAAGTTCTCGAGCTCGATCAGCAGCGAGATCTTGCCATATTCCTCGATCAGTTCTTCGAGCGTGGGCAGGAAACGCTGATAGTCGTCATGGGTCAGTTTTCCGGTGATGCGGAAGGCGAAGAGATGGTCTTCCCATACGGGGATCGCTTGAATCATGGGTTATTCCTTCTCCATTGCGGGATCGTAGCGGCCCTCGCGGGCCAGGCTGTTGAGGCGCGCGCGTTTCAGCAGGGCCTGTTGCGCGGCGGGCACGTTCTCCGGTTTGCCGCGCCAGGCGTGCAGCGCCGGTTGTTGCAGGGCGCGACCGTAGGAGATGCTCAGTTGCCACGGGGCGTTACCACGCGCTTGATTGATAGCGTTAAGGTTTTCTGTGGCCTCCTCGGGACTTTGCCCACCCGAGAGGAAGTTGATGCTCGGCACCGCCGCCGGCACGCTGCGTTTCAGTACCCGCAAGGTGGCCTCGGCGACCTCTTCGGGCGGGGCGCGGCGGCAGTCTTTTCCGGGCAGAACCATGTTCGGTTTCAGGATCATGTGTTCGAGCGTGACATGATGTTGGTGGAGGGCATGGAACACCGCGTGCAGCACATGCCCGGTCACCTCGGCGCAGCGTTCGATGTCGTGGTCGCCGTCCATCAACACCTCGGGCTCGACGATCGGCACGACGCCCAGCTCCTGGCAGACCGCGGCGTAGCGCGCGAGCATCTCGGCATTGGCCTTGCGTCCGAGCGGGGTCGGGTTATGCGGGCCGATCGGATAGACCTCGCGCCATTTGGCGAAGCGCGCGCCCTGTTCCTTGTATCCGGACAGGCGGTCGGCGAGGCCGTCGAGACCGCAGGTGATCAGGTCGCCGGGTGAACCCGACAGCGGCCCCTTGCCCTTGTCGACCTTGACGCCTGGGACGATGCCCTGCCCGGCGGCGTCTTGCGGCAACGGCTTGCCCGCGTCGTCCTTCTGCCCAAGGGTTTCCTCGAACAGGATCACGCCGGAGAGGTAGTCGCCGAGTCCGGGCGTGGTCAGCAGCAGGGCGCGGTAGGCGCGGCGGTTTTCCTCGGTGTTCTCGACGCCGATCTGGGCGAAGCGCTTGCCGATTGTCGGCAGGCTCTCGTCGGCGGCCAGAATCCCGCGGGTCGGGTCCACGATGTCATCGATCGTGCGTTGCAGTTCTTCTTCTGTGCTCATCGTGCGGGGCTCCTCGTGGGTGGTTCGGGTCGGATGGAGTAAACATGGTATCCATCGGGCCTGCTTGCAAGGGCCGTCCACGCCGGGCCGGGCGGTGATTGCGTTCCAGTTGAGTTCGATCAATTCGGGCGCGGGGAGAGTCGTCATGCTGTCCGTTCCCGCTTGCCAGGGCCCCCAGGCCGGTCAGCAGGGCAATCGCGCTTAAATCCTATTGACCTGGCAAGTAGGATGAGGTAAATGGTATAAGCATTTGAGCTGCCATGAAACCCAAGCCGACTCCATCCATCCTGCACCATTTCTCCGCCATTGAAGACCCGCGCGTCGACCGTCAGAAGAAACATCAGTTATCGGATATCTTCTTCATCACCTTGTGTGCCGTGATCTGCGGCGCGGACA
>JALVEB010000114.1 GCA_027008705.1 Sedimenticola sp.
GGGGCTTTTTCTGCCGGCTGCGGAACGCTTCGACCTGATGACCGACATCGACAAATGGGTGGTGCGCCACAGCCTGACCTGGATGCACCATAACCTGAAGCGCACCGACCCACTCGAGGTTTCCATCAACATCTGCGCCAAATCGGCCAGCAACAAAGCCTTTCAGCGCTATGTGATGCACCTGATCAGCCGCTTCGACATCAACCCGGCATCGATCTGCTTCGAGATCACCGAAACCATGGCGATGAGCGACTTCGCCGGCGCGCGCAGCATGATCGATGCACTCGGTCAACTCGGAGTCCGCTTCGCGATCGACGATTTCGGCTCCGGCCAGGCCTCTTTCGAATACCTCAAAAAGCTCGACGTCCACTACCTGAAGATCGACGGCGCCTTCGTGCGTCACATGGAGAAAGACCAGATCGACTGCGAGATCGTCAAATCGATGAACCAGATCGGCCAGGTCATGGGCAAGAAAACCATCGCGGAATTCGTCGAAAACGACAACATTCGCCGCATGCTGCAACAACTCGGCGTCAACTATGTGCAAGGATACGGCATCGCCGAGCCACGCCCACTGGATGAATACGGCCGGATCCAACACGTCGATCCGCCCCGGGTGGACAACGACAGCGAAATGAACGACTCGGTGCTCACGCCGGCCTAGGAGGCTCTCGGGTCTTGACATCCACTATGTATCAAGGGCGTATTACTTTCCATGTATATACTCGTCCTCGTCGCCCATGAATTTTCGGTTTTTCGAGACCGTTCCTCGCGCCCGTGGGCCAGGCGCGGAAACAAGTCATGGCCCATTGCTATGGTGAGTTTCCGCAACAACGCCCACGGGTGCGAGGGGCGGCCATAGTTGCCGAACATTCATGAGCGACGAGCCTGTACAGAAGGGAAGGGAAAACGGGCGCGACAAGGCTCCGGACACAAAAAAGCCGGTTTCAGGGAACCGGCTCTTTCGAGTGTTGGCGGAGAGAGAGGGATTCGAACCCTCGATGGAGCTGTTAACCCCATACTCCCTTAGCAGGGGAGCGCCTTCAGCCGCTCGGCCACCTCTCCTGGTACTGCAATCTGGACGCGGGGATTATATCACTCTTCTTCCGTATTGCCTGCGGAATCATCGCCCTTTTTGGCCTGTTCCTGCTTGATGCGTTCGAAGATCTCTTCGCGATGCACCGCGACCTCGCGCGGCGCGTTGACGCCGATGCGAACCTGATTGCCCTTGACGCCGAGAACGGTCACGCTCACGTCATCACCGATCATCAGGGTTTCACCAACCCGTCGAGTCAGAATCAACATTCCTTCAATCCCTCTTATTTATTTCTGTTCCCGCATTCTCACGAAATCATCCTTTCCGCCGAATGGGATTCAACACTTGCCAACCAACCGGCAAACCGCCGGAAGCCGGGATTCTAACAGCATTACAGGATTTCACAAAACCGATTTTTCCAACGCAATCACCGCCGTTCCGGAAGAAGGATTTCGTTCCATAAGACGGGTAAAAAATTCGCGTTCAGGAGGCCTCGGCCAGCCCGAACGCCTCATGCAGCGCGCGCACGCCGAGTTCCAGATACTTCTCCTGCACCACGACCGAAACCTTGATCTCGGAGGTCGAGATCAGACAGATGTTGATGCCTTCGTCGGCCAATGCCTGGAACATCGTACTGGCGATGCCGGCATGGGAGCGCATGCCGACGCCCACCAGTGAGATCTTGACGATATTGTCGTCACCCACCACCTCACGCGCGCCGAGTTCCTCGGCGGTGCGTTGCAGGATCTCGAGCGCACGACCGAAATCCCCCCGATTCACGGTGAAGGTGAAATCGGTGGTACCGTCCTGGCCGATGTTCTGGACGATCATATCGACCTCGATATTCGCCGCCGCGATCGGTCCGAGGATGCGGTGCGCGACGCCGGGCTGGTCGGGCACGCCGAGTATCGTCAGCTTGGCTTCATCGCGGTTGAACGCGATACCGGAAATCTTGGCCTTTTCCATCGTCGGATCGTCCTCAAAGGTAATCAGGGTGCCCTCGCCTTCCTCGAAACTGGAAAGCACGCGCAGCGGAACATTGTACTTGCCGGCGAATTCGACCGCGCGGATCTGCAACACCTTGGAACCCAGGCTGGCCATCTCCAGCATCTCTTCGAAGGTGATCGTGCGCAAACGCCGCGCGCGCGGCTCGACACGCGGATCGGTGGTATAGACACCATCGACATCGGTGAAGATCTGGCATTCATCGGCCTGCAATGCCGCCGCCATCGCCACCGCGGTGGTATCCGAGCCGCCGCGCCCCAGCGTGGTGATATTGCCATGCTCGTCGACCCCCTGAAAACCGGCGACGACGACGACCTGGCCGGCATCCAGCGCGCGCCGCACCCGATCGCCGTCGATCTTCTGAATACGCGCCTTGTTGTGCGCGCTGTCGGTCAGGATATGGACCTGCGCGCCGGTGAACGAACAGGCCGGCTGGCCGATGGCGTCCAGCGCCATGCTCAACAGGGCGATCGTGACCTGCTCGCCGGTCGACAGCAGCACATCCAGCTCGCGCTGATTCGGCGGTTGCTGAACGGCCTGCGCCAACGCCACCAGGCGGTTGGTCTCGCCGGACATCGCCGAGACCACCACGATCACCTGGTCGCCCGCATCAACACGAGCCTTGACCTTCTCGGCAACGGCCTGGATGCGCTCCACCGAGCCCACCGAGGTTCCACCATATTTCTGTACGATCAGCGCCATCGAGCCGTCCAGCATTTTCCAGTAAAGCCGCTTACTTTAACATCAAAACCGCGCATTTTTTCACGAACGCCGTAAATTCACAGAAGGCCCCGCGTCGGTTTTACGGCTACGCAATCCCGGCTCTGCTGTAAAGTCCAGCCTCGCCAGCTGCAATAATCCACTCAATTTTTGACCCAGTTCACCCATGCCTCCGAGGTTTTCCGAGCCGCCTCCCCGTCAATAACCTGGACCTTCAGACGACGTAATCCCGGCAGGACAATCGCGCTTCATTTCGCTTGAGGTTTCCTGATCTCAAAGGCATGGCGCTGTTGCCCGATCCGCTGCGCTTGATCGGGCCTACGCTTTGTCAGGTCAGTGCCATTACAGCGCGATTGCCCCGATGGTCCTGGGGGCCTGGCAACGCTAGCGTCTCCCCATTTTCTCAAAGGCGTACTTTTAAGAGGTTGAAAACAAAAGGAAAGATGGGCCAAAGATGAAGAATCGGAGTTTTCGATGAGGTAAAATGGAGGTACACACAAACCCTTGAACCC
>JALVEB010000115.1 GCA_027008705.1 Sedimenticola sp.
TTGCCGTCGGCACCATGATCGGTGCGAGTATCTTCTCGATCTTCGGTCTTGGCGCGAAGATCGCCGGCAACAATCTGCCGCTGGTGTTTCTGATCTCCGGCATGGTGTCACTGTTCGTCGCCTATTCCTATGCCCACCTTGGTGCCCGCATCATCTCCGACGCCGGCCCGATGGAGTTCATTCTGAAGGGCATCGGCGATAATCTGCTCACTGGCGCGCTGAGCTTTCTGTTCTGGTTCAGCTATGTGGTCTCGATCGCGTTGTTCGCCAAGGGTTTTGCCGGCTATTTCCTGCCATTGTTTCACTTGCCGGCCGACGCCTTGCGAATGGGGCTGTGCGAGTTTGGTGTGATCCTGGTATTCACTGTGCTCGGCGCGTTGGGTTCCAGCGCGGTCGGCAGGGCCGAGTTGGCCATCGTGCTGATCAAGCTTTCGATCCTCGGTTTGTTCATCGTGCTCGGCATCTGGAGCATCCAGCCGCAGCGCATCACGCCGGATTTCGATGCCCATGGGGTTCGTGACATCCTCAATGCGACAGCGATTTTCTTCCTCTCCTACATGGGGTTCGGCCTGGTCACCAATGCATCCGAGAACATGATTGACCCGCAGCGTAACGTTCCCCGCGCGATCTACATCAGTATCCTGGTGGTGACCATCGTGTATATACTGGTTGCGGCGGTTGCGGTCGGCAATCTGCCGCTGCCGGAGTTGATCCAGGCGCGGGACAACGCACTGGCGGTCGCGGCAAAGCCCTTCCTCGGCCAGCTCGGCTACCTGTTGGTAGCGGTCGGCGCGCTGATTTCGATCGCCTCGGCGATCAACGCGACCCTGTTCGGCGGCGCCAACGTGGCCTTTGCGTTGGCGCGTGACGGCGAGTTGCCACGCATCTTCGAACGCAAGGTCTGGTTCGGCGCGATCGGCGGGCTCTACCTGACCGCGGGTCTGAGTCTGGTGTTCGCCTTGTCGTTCAATCTCAACGGCATCGCCTCGATCACCAGCAGCGTGTTCATGGTGGTCTACCTGTTCGTGCTGTTTTCGCACTGGCGCATGCGGCAACGTTATGGCGGTCATGCTGTGATCATCGGCCTGGGGTTCATCGTCATTGCCTGCGTGTTCGGGCTGTTGCTGCATTATCAGTGGCAGACCGATCGCGAAGCCTTCTATGGTACCTGGGTGACGATCGGCGCCAGCCTGTTTATTGAATTGGCATATCGCGCGATCAGTCAGCGAGGCTTCGTCGAGCGCGAGGTCTCGCTGCTGAAGAACGATGCCGAGCGCTACGAAAGAAAGCCGCGTCGCTACTCGGCGCGGTTGCGCGAGCGATAGAAATATTGCGAGTGACCACTCAGCGGGTAAGTCAGGAAGGTAACTGCCCGGATCACCGCTGAATTGAGTAACTACTCAGCCATCCGCGAAATGGGATTGACCTGACAAGGCGTAGGCCCGATCCGGCGTGGTGGATCGAGCGACGACGCCGAGTCCTTGAAATTATGAAACGTCAAATGAAATCGAACGCGATTGCCCCGGGCGAGCCGTACGCATGAGCTGGAATCACTGGGTACTTGGAAACGAGGCCTCGCTGCGCTTGGGCGCTTTCGTTGCAGTCCTCGTGCTGATGGCGGTCTGGGAGCGTTTGTCGCCACGGCGCGCGTGGACGGTTTCGCGTCGCTTGCGGTGGGCCAGTAATCTGGGGTTGGTCGTGTTGAACAGCTTGGCGCTCCGCCTGCTCTTCCCGGTGGCCAGTGTGGGTATCGCATCTTGGGCGCAACAGCGTGACTGGGGGCTGTTCCATCTGCGCCCGCTGCCGCCGGGTGTCATGTTGGTTTTGTCGGTGATCGCGCTGGACTTCGTGATCTGGCTTCAGCACGTGATGTTCCATGCCATTCCGGCATTGTGGCGGCTGCATCGCGTGCATCATGCTGATCTTGACTACGATGTCACCACGGGTATCCGTTTTCACCCGTTTGAAATCATCCTCTCGCAGTTGGTCAAATGGGCCGCCATCGCGCTGTTGGGGCCTCCGCTGGTGGCGGTGGTGCTCTTCGAGGTGTTGCTGAACGCCAGCGCGATGTTCAATCACGGTAATGTTGGATTGCCGGCGGGCCTGGATCGGGTGCTGCGCTGGCTGCTGGTGACACCGGACATGCATCGGGTGCACCATTCGGTGGAAGAGGACGAGGCCAACAGCAACTTCGGTTTCAGCCTGAGCTGGTGGGATCGTTTGTTCGGCACCTACCGCGAGCAGCCGCGCGCCGGTCACCGGGGGATGACGATCGGTATCTGCGGTTATCGCAACCCGAAGCGGGTTGCGCGTTTGCCCGGGATGCTGGCCTTGCCCTTTGCCGGCCCGGTTCGCGGCTATGCCATCAACCACCGTCAACGGCGTTGCCCGGATGAAGACTGATGCCTTCCGCTGGGCGCTGTTTCTGGCCTTGTCAGGGATGATCGTCGCGGCGTTCTATTACCGTGACCAGCTGGACGCCGATAGCCTGCGGCAGTGGATCGAGGGCGCGGGCCTGGCCGCGCCGTTGCTGTTCATCGCGCTCTATGCCATGGCCACGGTGCTGTTTCTGCCGGGCACGGTGATGACGCTGGCCGGAGGCGCCTTGTTCGGCCCGCTGCTGGGCACGCTGTATAACCTGGTGGGCGCGGTGATCGGCGCGGCGATGGCCTTTTTGATCGCGCGCTATCTCGCCGGCGGCTGGGTGGAGCGCAAGATTGGCGGGGGGTTGAAGCGGATCAAGGAAGGGGTGGAGAAAGAGGGTTGGCGATTCGTTGCCTTTACGCGCCTGGTGCCGGTGTTCCCGTTCAATCTAATCAACTATGGCTTCGGGCTCACGCGTGTGCGTTTCCGTGACTACACGGTCGCCAGCACGGTCTGCATGCTGCCTGGGTGCTTTGCTTATAGCTACCTCGGCTATGTCGGGCGCGAGGCGGCGAGCGGGGATCAAGCCTGGGTTCCCAAGGCCTTGCTGGCACTGACGCTGTTGGTTGCGTTGGCCTTGTTGCCACGGATCATCAGCCGTTTGTGGCCGTCGGGGGCGGATTGATTGGTCAGTCCCCCCGCGCGCCGGCTTTGGTTTCAGCCGACAGGTTTGTGGCGTTCCAGGATCTCGACGATTTCCGGTTCGGCGGTGGCGGGTACCACGACCCTGACCCGGCGGGTGTCCTTGTCGATGAGGATCTGTTCCTGCTCGATGCCGGTGGCGATCAGGTCTTCCTCGACGTTCTTCAGGGCTTCGTCGGAGGCGTAGGCACGGATGATGGTTTTGCTCATCGGAGTTTCTCCTGGTTCCAGACAGGGTTCGGTGTCAGATCGGCAGCTTTTCGATCACTGCTTGGCGAGCCAGCGCGGGTAGTTCGTCGGCGCTGAACAGCTCGGTGCCGGGGTGACGCACGGTGCCGGCGCCGCAAGCCACCGCCAGACGCAAGGCGTCTTCGACGCTGTCGCCGCGGTGCAGCGCGGCGACCAGGCCGGCAAGCATCGAGTCGCCGGCGCCGACGGTCGAATCCACCGAGACCTTGGGCGTGGTGACATGATAGCTGGCTTCGGCGTCGACGAACACCAGCCCATCGGGACCGAGCGATACCGCGATCTTGTCGATGCCGCTTTGCTGCATACGGCGTGCTTCGCTGGCGACCTCGTTTCGGTCGCCCAGTTCGCGCCCCACCAGTTGCTCCAGTTCGTAGCGGTTGGGCTTGATCAGGTACGGACGCGCGGTCACCGCGCGCCGTAGCAGCTCACCCTGGGCATCGATCACCGGGCGGCCGCCGCGCGCGCGCAGCTGTTCGACCAGGCGCGCATAGGTATCGCGCGATAGCTCGGGTTGAATCGAACCGGTGATCACCGCAAGGCCGTTTCCGGTGGTGGCAACGAAGGTGTGCAGCAGACGTTCGAGTACGCTGTCGGGGATCTCGGGACCGATTCCGCTAATCTCATACTGGGCATCGTTGCCACGCTCGAGCGCGGTGCCGTTGATGCGGGTTTCGCCCGGAACGCGTTCGAAGGTCAGCGTATCGATATGGCCGCGCAGCAGATGATCGAGCAGCGAACCGATCTCGCCGGCGAGCACGCAGAAGCAATGGGCCGGCGCGCCGATGCGCTTCAGCGCGCGCGCGACATTGATGCCGTTGCCGCCTGGATCGTGCCGGGTGGCGCGGGCGTGTACCTTCTGGTCCGCGATCAGGCGATCGATCTCGTAGGTCATGTCGACCGCCGGGTTCAGGCTCAGTACCGTGATCGGGTAGCGTCTGCTGTCATTCATTTCGGGATCCGTGGGGCAGCTATAACTCGCCGTCGGCGAGATCGTTGATCGGATTGCGTCGCCCGAAACGCCAACAGCCAACGCGCGGTCGGCACCGAGATCTTCTCGATCGCCGCGGAGATTGCAATCACCAGTCCGAGCTCGATCGCGATCAGGAACCAGATCGTGTAGGGGTTGCCGAACAGCGCTTGTTGCATCGCCGTGCTGTGAGCGGCGACAAAGGCGATAAGCGCCGAAACCAGCAGACCGATCATCATCCAGAAATAGACCGCGCGCAGCAGTTCGTTACGTCGGGTCAGGCCGGGTTCATCGACCGCGAGGGAGTCGAAAGCCATGGTGGCTCTCCAAATGATACTGGTTCCCCCAGCCTAATTCACCTTCTCTTTGGCGTCTGTCACTGGCGTGACAACGTTTGCTCGGCACGGCTTGTCATCGATGTGACAGTCTCCCGGCGCTGAAGGGTTCATAATAAAAAAACGATGGATTACTCCCGACAGGAGTCGTTGGATTCAGGATTACAGACAGGAGGGCCTCCGCATGTTTCAGGAAATCCCGGTGAGCGATGAGCATATCGTCGCCTTCAAGGTCAGCGGTCGTTTGACCGATGCCGATTACCAGCGTTTTCTGCCGCGGCTGACAACGCTGATTCACAAGTATGCGCCGCTGTCGGTGTTGCTCGAACTGGAGAACTTTCGTGGCTGGGATCTGAAAGCCGCGTGGGACGATCTGCGTTTTGGCAAGCAGCATGACAAGGACTTCGAACGCATCGCCATCGTCGGTGCCAAGCCCTGGCAGAAATGGATGACCGCGCTGGGGCGCGCCTTCCTGTCCGCCGAGATCCGTTATTTCGATCGCGACCAGTTGCAAGAGGCGTGGGACTGGTTGCGCGGCAAGGAAGAAGAGACCGGGCGCGACGAAGAGGCGTTGGAGGTCCCCGAGTTGCAACCCTATGCTCACCTGCTCGCAGCGGTGGATTTCTCGCCGCACTCGGAATATGCCGTGGCGCGGGCGGTGGAGCTGGCCCGTCACTATGATGCCCGTTTGTCCCTGCTGCATGTGGTCGAATACATCAGCTATCCGTACTACGACTATGATCTTTTGATGAGCGAAGCCTATGACTTCGTCGAGGAGGAGCAGCAGGCCTATGATCGCGCGCTCGAACGCATGAACGGGGTGGTTGCGCAACTCGACTACGCGAAGCTGCATCACGAGGTGTTGTGGGGTGAAGCGGAGCAGACCATCCTTTCCTACGCCGAGGCGCAAAAAGTCGATCTGATCGTGCTGGGTTCACACGGCCATCATGGTCTGGCCCGCTTGTTGGGTTCGACCGCGAGCCGCATCGTCAAACGCGCGGAAAAGGACGTCAGTGTCGTTCATTTGCCTGCGGAATGATTGCTTCGGTCGATGCCGCGTATCCGGCTCAGTATGCCGGCGGCGGCAGGGGCGTATGACGCTTTGCCACTGGAAAACCCATATGGAGAGGATCCGATGCACGAATTCATGAAAAGCGCCCTCGAGTGGGTGCTCGACAAGGAAGAGAAAGCCGCCCGCAACTGCGCGGTGAGCGATGCCGACATCGACAAGCAGATCAAGATGTTGGAGGCCAAGAAGGCCAAATACGAGCGTGAATGTAACGATATGCTGCACGAGTTCGAGCATCTCATCACGCGTCTGAACGCGATCAAGGGCAAGTCTTGCGCTGGGGGCTAGGAGCCGGTCGGATTACGGGCCCAATAGCGCCTTGCGCCATGCCGGATGGATGGCGATGGCGTTCAGCGCCTGCTGGAGCAGTTGTTTCCCGGGTTCGGTACGATGCCAGGTGGATGCGCCGGAGGGGTGAGGCAGCGCGATCATATCCGTCTCGATCCCATGCCAGCAGACGCGGCGGACTTCTCCGATTACTTCGTTGAGCTTGGTTACGGGCAGGATCTGAGCGATCGCCAGCTTGCCGACCGGAATCACCAGCTTGGGCCGCAATAGCTCGAGCTCGGCCTTCAGCCAGCGCGAGCAGTTCGCGATTTCGCCGCGGTTCGGCACGCGATCACCACCGCGCGGCTTCTTGCCCGGGAAGCAACGGCATACCGCCGCCATGTAGATGGCTTGGCGAAACCTCTTTTCGTCGACCCCACAGCAAGTCTCGAACCATTGGAACAGGGTCTTGCCGGCGGTCCAGGCGAAGGGGCGGCCGAAGCGGCCTTCCTTTTCTCCCGGCGCCTGGCCGATCAGCATCACTGGCGAGAGCACAGGCTCTCCGACCACCACGGGCCCGATCATCTCGGGGCACAGCCGGCAGGCTCGCAGGCGTTGCTGGTGTTCGCGTAGTTGCAGTTGGGCCACTGTACGAGTCTCAAAAAAGCCCGCCGGCCCCGGCGGCGTGCCGGAACGGGCGGGCGGAGAGGCTGTCGCCGGGGATCAGACCATCAGCGGAATGATCAGCAACGCGACGATGTTGATGATCTTGATCAGCGGGTTGATCGCCGGGCCGGCGGTATCCTTGTACGGATCGCCGACGGTGTCGCCGGTAACCGCGGCCTTATGCGCGTCGGAGCCCTTGCCGCCGAAGTTACCATCCTCGATATACTTCTTGGCGTTGTCCCAGGCGCCGCCGCCGGTGGTCATCGAGATCGCCACGAACAGACCGGTGACGATGGTGCCGATCAACACGCCGCCCAGCGCCTTCGGGCCCAGGGTCAGACCGACCACGACTGGAACCAGAATCGGCAACAGCGACGGGATGACCATCTCCTTGATGGCCGCCTTGGTCAGCATGTCGACCGCCTTGGAGTAGTCCGGCTTCTGGCTGTGGTCCATGATGCCCGGCATCTCGCGGAACTGGCGGCGCACCTCGTTGACGATGCCGCCGGCGGCGCGACCGACCGCTTCCATCGCCAGCGCGCCGAACAGGTAGGGCACCAGGCCGCCGATGAACAGGCCGATGATGACCATGTGATCGGAGAGGTCGAAATCGATATTGATGCCCGCGTTCTCGAGGCCGTGGGTGTAGTCGGCGAACAGCACCAGCGCGGCGAGACCGGCGGAGCCGATCGCATAGCCCTTGGTGACCGCCTTGGTGGTATTGCCGACCGCATCGAGCGGGTCGGTGATGTTGCGGATCTTCTCGTCCAGCTCGGCCATCTCGGCGATGCCGCCGGCGTTGTCGGTGATCGGGCCGTAGGCGTCGAGCGCGACGATGATGCCGGTCATCGACAGCATCGCGGTCGCGGCGATGGCGATGCCATAGAGCCCGGCCAGTTCATAGGCGCCCCAGATCGAGGCGCAGATCACCAATACCGGCGCGGCGGTCGCTTTCATCGATACGCCGAGACCGGCGATGACATTGGTGCCGTCGCCGGTGGTCGATGCCTCGGCGATGTGCTTCACCGGGTTGAACTCGGTCGCGGTGTAGTACTCGGTAATGACGACCATCGCCGCGGTCAGTACCAGGCCGATCAGCGAGGCGCCGAACAATGCGCCGGTAGAATAGGCGCCATTGTCGCCCATCAGCCACTGGGTGACGAAGTAGAAGCCGATCGCCGAGATCACGCCGGACACGATCAGGCCCTTGTACAGCGCGATCATGATCTTGGTATCGCCTTCCTTCGCCTTGACGAAGAAGGTGCCGATGATCGAAGCGACGATCGAAACGCCGCCGAGCGCCAGCGGGTAGAGCACCGCGGAAGCAGCCGCGGCGCCCTTCAGCAGCAGGCCGCCGAGCAGCATCGTCGCGACCACCGTAACCGCGTAGGTTTCGAACAGGTCGGCCGCCATGCCGGCGCAGTCGCCGACATTGTCACCGACATTGTCGGCGATGACCGCCGGGTTGCGGGGGTCGTCCTCCGGGATGCCGGCCTCGACCTTGCCGACGATGTCCGCGCCGACATCGGCGCCCTTGGTGAAGATACCGCCACCGAGACGCGCGAAGATCGAGATCAGCGAGCCGCCGAAGGCCAGGCCGACCAGCGGATGCAGGCTGTCTTCCATGCCGAGAGCCTGGAGAACCGCATAGTAACCGGCAACCCCGAGCAGGCCGAGGCCGACCACCAGCATGCCGGTGATCGCGCCGCCACGGAAAGCGACCTGGAGCGCGGCATTGATTCCACCGTGAGCGGCCTCCGCGGTACGAGCGTTGGCGCGGACCGAGATGTTCATGCCGATATAGCCGGCCGCGCCGGACAGGATCGCGCCGATCGCGAAACCGATCGCGGTGTAGGCGCCGAGCGCCAGCCACAACAGCACGAAAAGAACCGCGCCGACGATGGCGATGGCGGTGTACTGGCGGTTCAGGTATGCCTGCGCGCCTTCCTGCACCGCCTGGGCGATCTCCTTCATGCGCTCGTTGCCTTGCGGCTGAGCCAGGATCCACTTCATCGAAACCACGCCATACAGGATGGCGAGGGCCCCACATATCAGCGCGAATAACAAAGCTGCGCTCATTTCATACCTCCGGAGTTAAGTGATGTACGACAAAAATATCGGGCTAGCGGCCGACACCGGAGAAATCGGTGCCGGGTCGCAGGCCGAATCGTTCGGTGAGATCGAGCTCGTCGATCAGGCGGTCGACCGCACCCTGGCCATGGTCGATCTGGACCTCGGCCAGGATCAGGCGAACCGCGTTGCGGTTGTAACCGCCGCCGAATTGCAGCTGCGTTCGAATGAGTTCTCGTGCTCTGTCCAGGGTCATCGCAGCCGGCTCGTCGGGATGGCAAAAAAAGGGGCCTGAACCGGCCCCTGCTGGAATCAAACCTCGAACGCCCCCAGCTTCTTCTCAACGGCGACGTTCTTCAGCGTGACGTACTTCGGCATGCCGTTTTCATAGGGCGGGTAATCCTCGCCCTGAATCAGCGGCAGCAGGTACTCCTTGCACGCGGCGGTAATGCCGAAGCCGTCTTCCGAGATGAAGTCCATCGGCATCATCTTCTCGACGTTGGCGACCTCCGACAGCGGCGCCTTGCCCACCTCCCAGGCATAGGGGCTGTTCGAGGTGCGCACGATGGCGGGCATGATCGAGTTCTCGCCGGCGAGCGCGAATTCCACGCCGGCCTTGCCCATCGCATAGGCCTGTTCGACATCGGTCTTCGAGGCGAGATGACGCGCCGCGCGTTGCAGATAGTCGGCCACCGCCCAGTGGAACTTGTAGCCGAGCTTTTCCTTGATCATATTCGCCACTACCGGAGCTGCGCCGCCGAGCTGCGCGTGACCGAAGGAATCACGCGTGCCCTGCTCGGCGAGGAATTTGCCGTCCGGCCAGTGGGTGCCCTCGGAGACCACCACGGTGACATAGCCGAACTCCTCGACCTTCTGCCTGCATTTCGCAAGAAAGGCTTCCTGATCGAACTCGACCTCCGGAAACAGGATCACGACCGGGATGCCCTCATCCTCGATCAGGCCGCCGGCGGCGGCGATCCAGCCGGCATGACGCCCCATCACCTCGATGACGAACACCTTGGTCGAGGTCGCCGCCATCGAGCGCACGTCATAACTGGCTTCGAGCGCCGAGACCGCGATGTACTTCGCCACCGAGCCGAAGCCCGGGCAGTTGTCGGTGATTGGCAGATCGTTGTCGACGGTCTTCGGGATATGGATCGCCTGGACCGGGAAGCCCATCGCGTCGGAAAGCTGCGACACCTTATAGCAGGTGTCCGCCGAGTCGCCGCCGCCGTTGTAGAAGAAATAACCGATGTCGTGCGCCTTGAACACCTCGATCAGGCGCTGATACTCGTGCTTGTTGTCTTCCAGGCTCTTCATCTTGTAACGGCACGAGCCAAACGCGCCGGACGGCGTATGGCGCAGCGCGGCGATCGCCTCGGCGGATTCCTGACTGGTATCGATCAGGTTTTCGGTCAATGCGCCGATGATGCCATTGCGACCGGCGTAGACCTTGCCGATCTTGTCCGGATGCTGGCGGGCGGTCTCGATGACGCCGCACGCCGAGGCATTGATGACGGCGGTGACGCCGCCTGATTGCGCATAGAACGCGTTCTTAACTGACATGGTGTGAATACTCCGTTGATTGACAGAAAATGCGGGGGATCGGGCCGTTCACAGGTCGCCGCGCTCCTTGGCGACGTGATCCGCCTGGGCCTGCAACAGCGAGACGACACATTCGGTCAGATCGTCGTATTCGTGGACGCCGGTGCCATATTGCTGGAAACCGCGATAGAAGAACTGGCAGCGGTAGCGCCGGTCACCGGTCTTGAAGACGATGAAGTTGCAATCATCCACCTGCCAGTAGAGCACCGGGCAGCTGCTTACCTCGCGATCCGAAGGGTTCAAGCGGATCTCCGCGTCGGCGAGCTCCAGCGGGATCTCCCGACCGTATCGTTCCTTCAGGGTGTTATCGACCACCCATCTCTCAGTCTTACTGATGTCGGGTATCTCAGGCATCACGACTGTCCCATGGCTGCTCGGATCCGCACAGACGGCCTTCGCTGCGTGTAACGCGCAAGACCGGATCGAAGGTCGGAAAAAAAACTCGCGCCAGCTTAATGCATCCCCTGTCTGGGAGGCCAATCCAATTGTTGGATGGCGGTATGCAATTTGCTAATTAACTAATGAGGGGGGCAGGCTCCATCCGCAGCGAACTGTCGGGCAAGCCCCTGGGAGAAACCGAGTTGTTGATCGGCTCATCGCGCTTGAATGCCATTGACCCGACAAGGCGCAGGCCCGATCCAGCGCGGCGGATCGGGCAGCATTGCAATTGCGCGGCGCCGCCGCAGCCGGTCGCGCTGTGCTTGAATCGGCCTGCAGCGGTTTATTGCCATGGAGGCATAGATCCGATCCAGCCTGGTGGATCGGGCGGCAGCGCTAAGCCTTTGAAACCAGGAAACGTCAAGCGAAATCAAGCGCGATTGCCCTGGAGTCGTCGACGGAACCGTTTTCTAATCAACGGCTTGTGTAGTATCCTGTGCGCCGGGAGGCTTGGTGTATCCGCTA
>JALVEB010000116.1 GCA_027008705.1 Sedimenticola sp.
CACCACCCAATGGTCGGTGAATGGCGATACGGCAGTGGTTCGCTCCACGTACCGAGCGGGTTTCCGGATGCGATCCGGGCGGCATCACATCGACAAAGGGTTCATCGCGATAAAAGGTTTCGTAGGCTTGTTGCAGGTCGAGCCCACCATCCAGGCGCGCGTACAGGGTGGCATGAATGCCCCGGATCATCGGCACCAGATGGGGCACGAAGGTCAGCCCGATTTCGCCGCCCAAGGCGGTTTCAAGATTCTGGCGAATCTCTGGCTGGTGTCGGTGCCCGGCAACCGCGTAGGCCTTGAAACTCTCGCCGGTTTCCGCCATCAGCATGGCGGTGTTCGCGCCTCGCCCGGCCCCGCTGACGCCGGACTTGCAATCCGCCACCAGATGGCCGGCATCGACCGGGAAAGCCTTCAACAGCGGCAGAAAACCCAGCGTCACCGCCGTTGGATAGCAGCCCGGATTGGCCACCAGACGCGCCTCTCGGATGGCCTCGCGATTCAGTTCCGGCAAGCCATAAACCGCCTCGGCGACCCGCTCCGGGCAGGCATGCTCCATGCCATACCATTGTTGCCATAAGGCGACATCCTTGATCCGAAAGTCCGCGGCAAGATCGATGACGCGCACTCCGGCATCGAGCAGCTCACCCGCCTGCTTCATCGCAACGCCGTTGGGTGTGGCGAAGAACACCAGGTCACATTCCGCCAACACGGCGGAATCGGGCTCGGAGAAGCGGAGCCCGGCATGCCCGCGAAGATTCGGATACAGATCCGCCACCACGCGGCCGGCTTCCGAGCGCGACGTAATGACGTGCAAGCGGACCCGCGGATGCGCCACCAACAGACGCAGCAATTCGACCCCGGTATAGCCGGTGCCGCCAACGATTCCCACTTTTATCATAATTATATGTCCTGGACCTTTGCGTGAAACCGCAATGATATAATAAAAGGCTCATCCACTTCCGTACTTGGTTCCAATCCCCGATGCGCCATTTGATTAAAGAAGCGAAAGAGCAGTTCTCGCTGCTCGCCTGGCGTGTTCGGCTGGTGTTTTGGAGCGGCGCCATCCTGATCGGCGCGGTGTGCGCCGGGTTTGCCATCGTTGCGGAACATGCCAACAACGCCTTTCTGACCCTGGCCCGGACTTGGCCGTGGGCCCCTTTCCTGCTGACGCCGCTGGGGCTGGCCGCGATACTCTGGGCCACCCGCAACGGGTTTCCCGGTTCACAGGGCTCGGGCATACCGCAGGCCATCGCCGCGCTCCAGGTGCAAGACCGGGGCCCTTTGCTGAGCCTGCGCATCGCTCTCGGCAAGATCCTGCTGACCACGCTGGGGCTGTTCTGCGGCGCCTCCATCGGAAGAGAAGGCCCATCGGTGCATATCGGCGCCTCGCTGATGCACAGCCTGGGTCGTTTTGCGCACTTCCCCGCACACTACATGGAAAGGGGGCTGATCCTGGCAGGCAGCGCGGCGGGCATCGCCGCCGCATTCAACACCCCGATGGCCGGTATCGTGTTCGCCATCGAGGAGATGAGCAAATCATTCGAGCAACGCACCAGCGGCATTGTCATGACGGCTGTCATCTTTGCCGGCCTGACAGCGGTCGCCTTGCTGGGCCCCTACCATTATTTCGGGACATCCCACGCGGTCTTCCCGCGCCATCTGAGCTCCTGGCTGGCGATCGGGCTGTGCGGCATCGTCGGCGGCCTTGCCGGCGGGTTGTTCTCGCGCACACTGGTCGAAGGCGCGCGCCGGGTTTCTCCGTTGTTGCGCCGCAACCCGTACCGCGTTGCGCTGGCATGCGGCTTGGTGGTCGCCCTCTGCGGCTGGTTTTCGGATCTTCAATCCAGCGGCACGGGGTATTCCGTTGCCAAGGCCATCGTACAGAACGAAGGCCGGTTCGATATGACCATGCCGCTATGGAAGATCGGCGCTACGATCGCCTCGTATCTATCGGGCATCCCCGGCGGCATCTTTGCGCCCTCGCTGGCCGCCGGCGCCGGTATCGGCGCCGATCTCGCCGCCTGGGCCCCACTGGCTCCGATCGGGACCATGGTATTGCTCGGCATGGTCGCGTACTTTTGCGGCGTTGTACAATCACCGATCACGGCCTTCGTCATCGTCATGGAGATGACCAATGACAACGCCATGATGCTGCCATTGATGGCGACATCGCTGCTCGCCTACGCGACCTCACGCTTCGTCTGCCCAGAACCGATCTATCACTCACTGGCCCAGCCGTTTCTGAAACGCTGACAGCCGCTCCACGGGAGTCCATTCATCATGTGGTTGAAAGCCTGGCATCTGATTTTCATGGTGAGTTGGTTTGCCGGCCTGTTCTATCTGCCGCGTCTGTTCGTCTATCACGCGCAGACCGAGGACGCAATCGGCAACGAGCGCTTCAAACTCATGGAGCGGAAGCTGTACCGCTTTACCACCCCGTGGATGGTGCTGACGCTGATCTTCGGCGCCTGGATGCTGATCGACTATGCCTGGCTGGCCTATGGCGACATGCTCTGGCTACGCGTCAAGCTGGTATTGATCTCGCTGCTGGTGCTATACCACCTCTATTGCGGCAAGCTGGTGGCCGATTTCGCCAACGACCGCAACCGCCATTCCCATGTCTGGTACCGCTGGTTCAATGAAATCCCGGTCGTCTTTTTGTTTGCCATCATCCTGCTGGCGACCTTGCGACCGGTCTGAGCCGGGCTGAAGGTACGTCGCCTCTCGATTCCACAATTCTTTACAGTCTTGGCGACCGCGGCGAACTAGAATGTACTTCGCGCAGACACTGGACAATCCTCCCGTTGCTCAAAACCGAGGGGCATCTTCGCCCATGAATTTTCAACCCCCACAGCGCCCCTCGCGCCCTCGGCCATTTTTGCGGAAACTTACCCCCGCCTGGGTTATGGCGCGTTTTCACACCCAGGAGCCCGGCGGACCAGGGATGAATCTAGCGCGAAGAGACAGGGAAACGGTCCCAATATCCCTGTTTTTTTCGTCACACAGGTTCCCCGCGCGCCTCAAGACCAGGAACATCGGGCTTCGCTCTCCCGCCCTCTCGCTACGAT
>JALVEB010000117.1 GCA_027008705.1 Sedimenticola sp.
GGCCGATGAACGTCCCAGTCAGCAGCTCAGGACACTTGCCTGCCCCCGGAGCGCAGAACATCGAGCAGCTTGCTGTCTCTATGATTCCTTTAGCCCAGTCCGACAGACTGTTAGCCCGGAAATTTCATGAGTCCAGGTGATGATCGCGCAGGGCGACAAGTATACAATCCATGACGCAGGTATCGTTCGGGGCTTTCGCGGCATGCGTTTTGCCGCTATCCATAAGCACGCTATCCATGAGCAGGAGAGAATTATGCATATCGGGAAACTGTCTGTCGCTGTCTTGTTGCTGGCGCTACTCGGCGGCCGGCAGGTGATCGCCGGCACGGGCGAAGACGCGGAGGGGGTGATTACGCTGAAGAGCCATTATGATGTGAAAACCACCGCGGATCGGTTGGTCAAGGTCTTGCGCAAGAAAGGCATGACCGTTTTCGCCCGTATCGATCATGCCGCCGGCGCCCGTCGGGTGGGCAAACGCCTGTTGCCGACTCAACTGGTGATCTTCGGCAACCCCAAGGTCGGCACGCCGCTGATGCATTGCGCGCGCAGTGTCGCCATCGATCTGCCGCAGAAGGCCTTGATCTGGCGCGATGCCGGCGGCCGGACGTGGTACAGCTATAACGATCCGGCTTATCTTGCCCAGCGTCATCACATCCGCGGCTGCAAGCCGGTGCTGGCGAAGATCGGTAAGGCGCTGGGCGCCTTCGCGCATGCCGCGACCGGGCGACGCTGACATCGGGTTGACGTTTTTTTACAATGCATTGGCGCGCCGCCGGGTAGAATTCCAGTTTTTACCTTGTTTCCAGTCGTCCGCCTCCAGCGGCGGCTGGAGCCGATACGGAAGCCGAGACCGATGCATAAACTCACGCTGGCGGTGTGTCCACATGACACGGCGGAAAATCCGGAGCGCTGGTTTCTGTTCGCGCAGTTTCTGAGCCGTCATCTCGACGAGGCGCGCATCGAGTTCCGTCCGGTCGATGGTTTCGCCGCGTTTCGTGAAACCATGCCGGCCGCCGATCTGGTCTACGCCAACCCGCAAGACGGCCACGAACTTTGCACCCACTACGGTTACCGTTTGCTGGCGCGGCCGGGCAACCGCTTCGACGAGGTTGTGATCATCGCTGACTGGGAAGCGCCGGAGGCCGGTCTCGCGGCGATCCATGGGTCCACCGTGGCCACCGTGCCGGAACTGCTGCCGACCTGCCAGGCCTTGGAGCAACTGGCCGAGATCGGCGCGCGACCGGCGGCTTTTCTCCCTTGCGACAGCTGGCTTGCGGTCGTCAACTCGGTGGCCCGCGGTCAGGCACCGTTCGGCTTCGTCTACCGCGATTTTTTCGATGGCTTGGGGCGTTTCAGTCAGCGCATGGTGCGGGTCGTGGATCGGGGGGATACCCAGGTCTTGCAGCATGCCATCGTCCTCTCTCCGGCCGCCGAGCCTCATCGGCGTGCGTTCTCGGCCTTGCTCGGACGCATGCACGAGGACGAGCAAGGCCGCGAGTGTCTGGATGCCTTGTCGATCTCACGCTGGGAGACGCCGCGCGAGGCGATGCTGGAGCACGTTGGCCAGTTGCGGGCCGGTTGCCGGCTGGAATCCGCGTAACTAGTCACCCTTCATTTAATCCATACTCGTCGCCCATGAATTTTCGGCCACTGTGACCGCCCCTCGCGCCCGTGGGCGTTGTTGCGGAAACTCGCCGTAGAATGGGTGGGCTATGACTCGCTTCCGCGCCTGGCCCACGGGCGCGAGGAACGGCCTCGAATATCCGCAAACCCATGGGCGACGAGTATACTCACGCAGTAGTGACCATCCTCTTATGCCGGCTCTTCGGTCGAGGCGACCGTCTTCGTGCACTGCGTTGCCCGCGTGGTGGCTCTGGAAGGGTGGAAATTCAAGGGTGGTCCGCCATCACGATAAGGTTTTGTGGCATGATGCAGGAAACCGGACTGAGAGGAGATCGGTATGAGTACTGAGGCGCCGGATTTCATTCAGCGTTTCCGCGAAGGCAGCTTTACCTCCGCGTTGCGCTGGCCGCAGCTCGATGCGCTGTGGCAACGGATACTCGCCGACAACCACGGCAATTGGTACCTTTATGCGGTCGGTGAGTCGCCACCGGAGGAAGCAGCCTCGCGGGAACAGGTCGAGCAGTTCGTGCGCGAGATCGACGAGCTGCTGCATCGTGAACACGAAGAAGACTACTGCGGTATTGTCTATGCCGATGATCTTGAGCAGCCGACCCTGGTCAAGATCTACGATCCGAACAACCTCGGCGTGGTCTGCGGCTTCAGCGACAACCCGCCGCTGCCCGGCTGGGTCATGAGCCAACAACGTCCGGCCGATCTGCCGTCGGCGCAACGGCCCACCGGCAGCCGGCGGCGTTGGTGGCAACGGATCCTCGCGCGCGCCGGTTGAGGCCGCGCGGCGCGTCCGACGGCTATTCCCGTGTAATTTGCTCAGGAATTGTCGCGTCCACTTCGCTATAATTCAGGACGATCCAGAAAAGCGAGAGGGCGTCCAACGGCGCCGGGAAGAGATGATGAACAAAGAACAGCACCAGGCAATGGTTGACCTGACACGCATGACCATTGGCGTGCTGGACGGCTGGCGGCTGGAAACCGAGCAGATGCGTATCCTGCTCGGGTTGCCGGAGAACGTGCGCGCGCGCGCCTTCCAGAAGTTTCGGGATGGCCGTGACGCGCTGCCGGCCGAGCCGGAGGTGATTCGCCGCGCGCAATACCTGTTGCGCATCGCCGATGCCCTGCGCACCACCTATCCGCGCAATCCGCACATGGGCGCGCAATGGCTACGCCAGCGGCATCGCCGCTTTGGCGGTCGCACGCCGCTTTCGGTGATTCTGAGTGGTGACGAACTCGATCTGACCTCGGTGCTCGCCGAGCTCGATTGCACCTTTGCCTGGGACAGGACCGGCTCGCATCATGTCGCTTACCCGGGCGCTTGATACGCTATCGCTCAAGCCGGTAGTGGCGCGGCGCGGCGTTCGAGCAGATCGATGACCGCCTCGGCCAGCTCCTTGGGCTCGAATTTCGGCACATAGGCATCGGCGCCAACGCCCTTGCCGAGCAGCTGGTTGGCGTTCGCCGACAGCGAGGAGTGCATCACCACCGGCAAGCTCATCAGACGTGGGTCTTCCTTGATCTTGCGCGTCAGCACATAGCCATCCATCTCCGGCATCTCGACATCGGTGATCACCAGCTGCACGAAATCGGTGATCGGGCGGTCCTGCGCGGTCGCGTCGTCGGCCAGCTTGCGGAGCTTGGTCCAGGCCTCGGCGCCGTTGTTGGCGCTGATCGCCTCGATGCCGAGCTGCTCCAGCGTCGCCTTGACCTGATCGCGCGCGACCGAAGAATCGTCGGCGAAGATCACCCGCAATTGCTCGTCGCTGGAGATCTGTTCCAGCTCATCCAGTCCATTGTCCTGATAGAACTCGGCGGTATCGGCGAGAATCTTCTCGACATCCATGATCATCACCAGGCGCCCATCGCGCAACTCGGTGACTGCGGTGACCAAGCCGCCGAGGCGGTGGGTCAGCATCGGCGGCGGGGTTTTGACCTCTGCCCAGGCAAGGCGCTGGATGGTTTCCACCGAGTCGACCAGAAAACCCTGGATGTGTTTGTTGTACTCGGTCACGATCATGATCGATGGCGGGGTTTCGGTCTGCACGTTGCAGAACTTCTGTAGATTGATCACCGGCATCATGCTGTTGCGCACGCTGACCATGCCTTCCACCGACGGCGGCATGTCCGGTGCATGAGTGATCGGCGGCAGATGCATGACCTCGCGCACCTTGAAGACATTGATGCCGAATACCTCTTCACGACCGGTGGCGCTGTCCTTCCCCAGCGTGAACAGCAGCACCTCCAACTGGTTGGCTCCGGCGAGATTGGTGCGCGCGTCGACCGAATGGATAAAGCTGGTTTTCATGGCATGACCCCTGGAATCCGGGATGGATCGCTACCCCGGTTGGCGACGCGCGCGGGCGGATCTTTAACAGGCTGTTGAAAAACACGGTTTTTCAACAGCCTGTGCGCGGCACAGGGAAGTGCCGCCATTTTCAGTGGCTGTAAGCCATTGAAAATGAAGGAAGCAGGAAACCGCGTTTTCTGCTTCCGTGGTTGAAAAAGCCCAGGGAAGGGCTTTTTCAACATCCTGTTAAGTGGCGTTACTCCGGTGGAAACACCAGCCGACAGCCGGCCAGCTGGCGGCCATCGTCCGCCGGGGCGTGACGGCGCAGGCTCGGACGGCGCAGAATCTTCTGGCTGTGGCGATGGCTGCCGCGCAGGCTGGCGTCGCCGCGCGCAAACTGTTCGCGGCGTTCGTCGATATCGGGAAACGGGGTGAAGCCGTCGTAAGCGAAGAAGTCGTTGCCACACCATTCGAGCACCCGCCCGGTGTCTTCGATCCGCTGCGTTCGCGTCGCCAGTTCCCACTGGTATTCGTGCGCCAACACCGCGCCCTGATATTCGGTGTGATGGTGGCCCAACCAGTTGGCGAATGCCTCGGCCTCGTGACGCGAAAGCCCTCCGACCGGCTCATCGGGCGGCAGATCGAGCGGGCCGTTGAGGCCGATCTCATACCATTCGCCGTCGGAGTCACGCCGCCACCAGGCCGGCGCGACGCGCTGTTCGCGCTGACGCCAGGCGCGCCCGGCATCGGACCAGCAGGCCTCGTCGGCATAGCCACCGGCCTCGATAAAGGTCAGATACCAAGCGTTGTTTACCGGTTTCCGCGCGATACACGCGGCATGCAGCTCGACGACTTGCGGTGGCAGCTCGTTGTCGAAATGCGGGCGCTCCGGATCGCCGCCCAGACGGTAATGGCCGAACTCGATCCCGGCTGCATCGATCGGCGGTGTCGCCGCGCGCAACGGTTCGCGCGGGTGGAAATCATCGTGCTTCAGGCGCCCCTGGCGCGCCTGAAGCACCCGCAGCATGTCTTCGTACAGCAAAGCCTCCTGCTGCACGAGAAAGGCCAGCAGCCGGTCATCGTCGAGCAGCGGGTGCGGCGGCAGCGCGCCCGGGTTGGCCAGCCGCAACAGATTCTCCTCCTGAATCTCCAGCGCCCAGTTCAGTAGATGATCACGCGGCGGCAGCGGTGGGGCTTCGTCACCCAGACCCGGCTCGAACAGCGCTCGCACGCGCGCGGTCAGGCGGTCGTCGCCGGCCACTACCTCGCGCAGCCAGAAAGTCTCCAGATAGACTGCGCGCCCCAACAGCCAGGCGAGCGATTCCAATGCCGGATCGAAGCGTTCATAACAATCCGCCTCCGGCACCCGGGTTGGCAGGGCGCTGAGCAGCTCGTGCAGTGCGGCGAGTTGGCCGAGCAGGGTCGGTGAGGGCATAAGGGCTCCTGGTCATCGAATGGCGCGTGATTATATATCGCCGCCCATGAATTTTCGGCCACTGCGACCGTCCTCCGCACCCATGGGCGTTGTTGCGGAAACTCGCCATGGAATGGGCTATGACTCGCGTCCGCGCCTGGCCCACGGGCGCGAGGAACGATCTCGAAAATCCGAAAATTCATGGGCGGCGGGTATGCTATCCAAGGATGCGACCAGGGCAATCGCGCGTAAATGCCATTGACCTGGCAAGGCGTAGGCCCGATCAAGCGTAGCGGATCGGGCAGCGGCGCAATTGCGCGGCCCCGCACTGTCGGTTCCGTCGCGCTTGAACCGGCCTACAGCGGTTTTTTTGCAATGTGGGCGTAGGTTCGATCAAGCGAGCGGATCGGGCGACAGCGCCAAGCCTTTGAGATCAGGAAACGTCAAGCGAAATGAAGCGCGATTGTCCTGAGGATGCGATCGATGGCGCTGGCGAGGGGCTGCGCGCGGCGGTAGAATGCGCCCTTTTCCAGTCCAGTTGCGGAGAAGCGAGATGTTCAGCAAAGACATGCGGATCGAAGGCTACGATGACGAGCTTTGGGAAGCGATCCAGTCCGAGGAGCGCCGCCAGGAGGAACACATCGAGCTGATCGCCTCCGAGAACTACGCCAGCCCGCGCGTGATGGAGGCGCAGGGTTCGGTGCTGACCAACAAGTATGCCGAGGGCTATCCGGCCAAGCGTTACTATGGCGGGTGCGAGTATGTCGACAAGGCCGAGCAGCTCGCGATCGATCGCGCCAAGGCGCTGTTCGGCGCCGACTACGCCAACGTCCAGCCGCATTCCGGCTCCCAGGCCAACGCCGCGGTCTACATGGCTCTGGTTCAGCCCGGCGATACCGTGATGGGCATGAGCCTGGCCGATGGCGGCCACCTGACCCACGGCGCCAAGCCGAACTTCTCCGGCAAGATCTATCACGCGGTGCAGTACGGTCTGAACGCTGACAGCGGCGAGATCGACTACGACCAGGTCGACGCGCTCGCCCGCGAGCACCGGCCGAAGCTGATCGTCGCCGGCTTTTCGGCCTATTCCCGGGTCGTCGACTGGCAACGCTTTCGTGATATCGCCGACGAGGTCGGCGCCTGGCTGTTGGTCGACATGGCGCATGTCGCCGGTCTTGTCGCCGCCGGTCTCTATCCCAGCCCGGTCGGCATCGCCGACGTCACCACCACCACCACGCACAAGACCTTGCGCGGCCCGCGCGGCGGCCTGATTCTGGCGAAGCACAATGAAGAGATCGAGAAGAAGCTCAACTCGATCGTATTCCCGGGCATCCAGGGCGGACCCTTGATGCACGTCATCGCGGCCAAGGCGGTGGCCTTCAAGGAGGCGATGGAACCCGGCTTCAAGGTCTACCAGCAACAGGTCGTCGTCAACGCCCGGGCGATGGCGCGGGTGTTCATGGAGCGCGGCTATGATGTGGTCTCCAAGGGCACCGACGATCACCTCTTCCTGGTCAGTTTCATCGATGCCGGTCTGACCGGCAAGGATGTCGACGCCTGGCTGGGCGCGGCCAATATCACCGTCAACAAGAACGCGGTGCCGAACGACCCGCAATCCCCGTTCGTCACCAGCGGCATCCGTGTCGGCACCCCGGCGATCACCACGCGCGGTTTCTCCGAGGACGACGCCAGTGAACTCGCCGGCTGGATGTGTGACATCATCGACAGCCGTGGCGATCAGGCTGTCATCGACGGCGTCCGCGAACGCGTGCTGGCAATCTGCAAACGCCTGCCGGTCTACGGCAACTGAGGCATCCGGTGCGCTGCCCCTACTGCGGCTCGCAGGACACCAAGGTCATCGATTCACGCCTGTCGGGCGATGGAGACCAGGTTCGCCGGCGGCGGCAGTGCACGGTTTGCGCCGAACGATTCACCACCTATGAAACCGCCGAGCTGAACCTTCCGCGCGTGGTCAAGCGCGACGGCAGCCGGGTGCCTTTCGACGGCCGCAAGCTGCGCTCCGGCATGCAGCGGGCGCTGGAGAAGCGTCCGGTCGGTACCGAGGATGTCGACGCCGCGATTCACCGCATCCAGCGCAAGCTGCTCGCGCGTGGCGACAGCGAGGTGGAGGCCGGCTACATCGGCGAGCTGGTGATGGCCGAGCTGCGCAAGCTTGACCAGGTCGCCTATGTGCGCTTCGCCTCGGTATACCGCAAGTTCGAGGACGTCAACGCCTTCCGTGAGGAGATCGACCGCCTCGAACAACAGCCGACCCCCGAGCTGCGCCGCCAGCAGATTCCATTGCTCGACGACGATGACGATTGAAGCCGCCGACTGGCGCTGGATGGCGCGCGCCATCCAGCTTGCGCGCAAGGGCCTCTACACCACCGATCCGAACCCCCGGGTCGGCTGTGTGCTGACCCGCGACGGCGCCGAGATCGGCAGCGGTTTCCACCGCAAGGCCGGCGAGCCGCATGCCGAGCGCAACGCCCTGGCCGACGCGCGCGCGCGCGGTCGCGAGCCACGCGGCGCCACCGCCTATGTCACCCTGGAACCCTGTAGCCACCATGGGCGCACGCCACCCTGCGCCGATGGCCTGATCGAGGCCGGCATCGCGCGCGTCGTCGTCGCGATGGAAGATCCCAACCCACGCGTCGCCGGGCGCGGCATCGCGCGGCTGCGCGCCGCCGGCATCGAGGTCGATACCGGCCTGCTGCGCGACGCCGCGGAAGCGCTCAACCCCGGCTTCATCCGCCGCATGGAAGGCGGCCTGCCGTGGCTGCGCTGCAAGCTCGCAATGAGCTTCGACGGTCGCACCGCGATGGCCAGCGGCGAATCCCAGTGGATCACCTCGCCTGCCGCGCGGGCCGATGTGCAGCGTCTGCGCGCGCGTTCCTCGGCGATTCTCACCGGCATCGGCACCGTGCTTGCCGATGATCCGTCACTCAACGTGCGTACCCCGTTGGCCGAGCTCGAACCGGCGCTCGCTGATCTTCCGCCGCGCCAGCCGCTGCGCGTCGTGCTCGACAGCCGGCTGCGCATGCCGCCCGATGCGCGTCTGCTGTCGCTTCCCGGCGATACCCTGGTGCTGACCCGCGATCGGGATTCGGCGCGGGCCGACGCGCTGCGCGCCGCCGGGGCCGAGGTGCATCGGGTCGATGCCGACGACCAGGGCCGGCTGTCGCTGGACGATGTGCTCCATCTGCTCGCAACGCGCGAGATCAACGAAGTACTGCTCGAAGCCGGTCCCACCCTGGCCGGCGCCGCGCTTCAGTCCGGGTATATCGACGAGCTGGTGGTCTACAGCGCTCCCCACTTGATGGGGGACAGCGCCCGGGGACTGTTCCACCTGCCGGGTATCGAGCGCATGGAACAGCGCATCGCGCTCGAGATCCTCGATCAGCGCCGTGTTGGCGCGGATACGCGGACGTTGGCGCGGTGTCGTCGGCTGGATGGAGTGAAGCCGTTGGCGCGGTGATTCCATCGCGCGCGGGATAGGGTGATTCGCACGGGGACGACGAGCTATACTCGTCGCTCATGGATTTTCGGTGACGAGTATTCCTCAAACCAGTTTCTTCAGTGTCCCGCCGATTCCGGCGGCGTTGCGCACCACACTGACGTCGAGCTGCTCCAGCGCCTCCATCTTCGCCTGGGCGGTGTCGCTGGCGCCGGAGATGATCGCGCCGGCATGGCCCATGCGGCGGCCGGGCGGGGCGGTGGCGCCGGCGATGAAGGCGGCCAGTGGCTTGTTCATGTGTTCCTTGGCCCAGCGCGCGGCCTCGACCTCTTGCTGGCCGCCGATCTCGCCGATCATCAGCACGGCCTCGGTGGCCGGGTCGGCGTCGAATTTCTTCAGGATAGTAAGGAAATCGCAGCCGTTGACCGGGTCACCGCCGATACTGATGCTGGTGCTCTGACCCAGGCCGAGCTCGTTCATCTGTTCCACCGCTTCGTAGTTCAGCGTGCCGGAGCGGGATACCACGCCGATCGGGCCGGGTTGGTAGATATGCGATGGCATGATGCCGGCCTTGCACTGGTTCGGCGTGATCACGCCGGCGGTGTTCGGCCCGACGATCAGGGTGTCGTGGCCGATCTGGTAGCGTTTCACCCGCACCATGTCCTGGGTCGGCACGCCGTCGGTGATCACCACGATGACGCCAATGCCGGCGTCGATGGCTTCGAGTATCGCATCGCCGCAGAACGGGGGCGGTACGAACAGCACGCTGACATCGGCGCCGGTCTCGCGTACCGCGGCGTCAACGGTATCGAATACCGGCAGGCCAAGGTGTTGCTGCCCGCCCTTGCCGGGGGTCACGCCGCCGACCACCCGGGTGCCGATGCGCATCGCTTCTTCGGCGTGAAAACTGGCGTGCTGGCCGGTAAAGCCCTGGAAGATGACGCGGGAACGTTTGTCGACGAGGATGCTCATGCGGTTTCTCCGTTGGCGGCGGCGACCGCCTTGCGCGCGGCGTCGTCGAGTTTGTCGGCCTCGATGAAATCCAGCCCGGAAGCGGCGAGAATGGCCTTGCCCCGTTCGACATTGGTGCCGGCGAGACGCACGATCACCGGGGTGCCGATTTGTTGATCGCGGATTGCCTGGACGATGCCCTCGGCGATCCAGTCGCAACGGTTGATACCGGCGAAGATGTTCAACAAGACCGAGTGAACGTTGGGGTCATCCAGCACGATGCGGAAGGCGTTGGCGATCTTCTCCGGCGAGGCGCCGCCGCCCACGTCGAGGAAGTTGGCCGGCAGGCCACCGTAGTAGCTGATCGCATCCATCGTCGCCATCGCAAGGCCGGCGCCGTTGACGATGCAACCGACGTTGCCGTCCAGCGCGATATAGCTCAGGTCATGCCCGGAGGCATCGACCTCTTTCGGGTCTTCCTCGTCGAAGTCGCGCAGATCGGTGATGTCCGGGTGGCGGAACAGCGCGTTGTCGTCGAAGCTCATCTTTGCGTCCAGTGCAATCAGTCTGCCGTCATCGAGGCGCGCCAGCGGGTTGATCTCGATCAGTTGGGCATCGTTGTCGCGGAAGCAGCGGTAGAGCCGCTTGAGCAGGCCGGTGAGGGCATGGATCTGCTTGCCGCGCAGGCCGATGCCATGGGCGATCTTGCGGCATTGGAAATCTTGCAGGCCGATCGCCGGGTCGACCGCCTCGCGCACGATCTTGCCCGGCGTTTTGGCGGCGACCTCCTCGATGTCCATGCCGCCGGCGTCCGAGGCGATCACGCTGACGCGCTGGCTGCCACGATCGATCAGCAGGCTCAGGTAGTATTCGTGGGCGATGTCTTGCGCCTGCTCGACCAATACGCGATGTACGATGCGCCCGGCCGGGCCGGTCTGGGGCGTAACCAAATGGCTGCCGATCAGCCGGTCGGCGAAGGTCTCGACCTCGGCCAGCTGGTTGGTGACCTTCATACCGCCGCCCTTGCCGCGCCCGCCGGCGTGGATCTGCGCCTTCACCACCCAGCGTTCGCCATCGATCTGTTCCGCGATCGACAGCGCCTGGCCGGCGGTATGCGCGACATGTCCCTCGGGTACCGGAACCCTGTATTTGCGGAACAGCTCCTTGGCCTGGTATTCATGGATGTTCATCGGCGCGCCTCGATCTGTTCGACCTTCTTGATCAGTACCTCGGCCTGCTTGATCGAGGCGGCGTCGATCATTGCGCCATCCAGCGTCACCGCACCCCTGCCTTC
>JALVEB010000118.1 GCA_027008705.1 Sedimenticola sp.
CCGCGCTTGCGCCACTGTCACGCATCGCCGCCTGCAAGGTTTCGACCGCGGCACCGCGTTGTTGTATCAGGGCGGCCCGCTCATGCTCCAAGGCATCGAGTTGCAAGCGTTCACGCCGCAGCTCACCAAAGGCGCCGAGCCAGGCGCGCATCTCGGCGGGTGTTTGTGGCTCGATCCCGGTCTCCCGCCAGGCCTCGCGCCAGGCTTGCACGGTGTTCTTCCGGATCTCCTCCAGCCCGGCCTGCTCCTTGCGCGCATCATTCAGACGCTGTTCACAGTCGTTGATGGTGGCGGCCAGACCGGCGCCCTGACGCAGGCGATCGGCCTCGAGATAGCGGCGATCGGCCAGCGCGTCGGCCTCGCGCAAGCGGGCCTCGAAGGCGGCCTCCGGGTCGGTCTCTGGCGCGATGTCGATCTCGAATGCCTGGCCGTCACGCCAGTGGCGCAGCAGTGCGCGCCAGAGCCGATCACGCCGGGCGCGTGCCTGTTCGAGCCTCTCCTGATCCGGAAGTTCGCCGTCACGTTGCAGGGCATCGAGCTCGCGCCGCGCGTCGAGACGCTGCTCGTCCCATTTGGCAATGGCTTCCTCCAGACGCTGGCGCTTCTGATCCAGGCGGTCGAACTCATGCGCGAAGCGTTCGATCGTGGCGCTGTCCGGCACCGCCAGGGTCGTCAACGCTTTTGCATCGGGCGCCGGCCGCAGGCGCGCCAGGGCGGTTTCCCAGTCGCGCTGGCGCCTGGCGTAGTCCTGTTCGAGGTCATCGATGCGCCGCTCCAGCTCTCCATGGCGGCGCGCGGCGGTGATCGCCTCGCGCAGCGGTTCAATCGGCGCGGGTGGCGCCAGGCCGGCAAGTTCGCGTTCGCACTCTTCCAACTGGCGGCGGCTCTCTTCGAGCTGCTCTTGCGCCCGCTCGCGCCGCTCCGACAGGCGCGCATACTGGGTGCCAAGCTCCTCGACCCTGGGCGCGCGTTCGATCCAAGCGCGCAGCGGCTCGGCCTGGGCCAACGTCAACCCGGGGCGGATCGCCGCGAGCATCTGTTCGGCTTCGGCCTCGGATCGCTGGTGGCGGGCCGCCAGCCCTGGGCGGTCGCGCGCGGCCTTGCGGCAGGCGCCGATCTCGGCGTGCAGGGCTTCGATGCGTTCGGCCTGTTCCAGCAGGCGCGGATGGGGATCGATCTGCTTTAATTGTTCGCTGGCATCGCGCAATTCGGCATCGATCTCGGCGAGCGCGGTTTCGGCCTCGCTGAGTTGCTTGCGCGCACGCGCATGGCGCTCGGCGAAATCGGCGCCAAGCGTGACCACTTCGCCAAGCCGCGCAAGCCACTCGCGCAGCTCCTGTTGACGCGCCAGCTTCGGTAGTGCGGCAAGGATGCGTTGCAAACGGCGCTGTTCGCCGCGCAGCCGGTTCAACTCAGCATCGATTTCGGCGCGTTGCCGTTCGGCCTCATCGAGGGCGGAGCGCACGGCCCGCCACTCCTCGCCCGACAAAGCCTGTTCGCGGATGCTTTTCTTGAGCGCCTGATATTCCCTGAGCGCTTGGTTCAGGCGCGGCTTGGACCCCCGTGGACGAAACAGGGAATCGGCTTCTTCTTCAAGGCGCTCGCGCAAGCGATGCAGGGCGCGCCCACCAAGCGCGGCCGAAAACAGCGCCTGGCCGACATCGCCACGCTGTTCAAGCATCTCGCGGCCGCCGGCGACCAGGCGCTCGTGGTCGATGCCGAACAGACTCTCGAACAGCTTGCGGTCGATGCCGTGAAGAAACGGAGCCAACGCGTTCTCCGGCAAGGGCTCGCCGTGATCGTCGAGCAGGGTGTTCTTGTTGCCCTTGCGACGGGTGAAGACCAGGGCGCGGCCATCATCGGCGACCAGCCGCCCGGCGATGCGCAGGTCGGCCTTTTTATGCATGAAATCATCCGTGGAGCGCGCCGGGATGCCAAACAGCCAGTCGCCTAATGCCCGCAGCGCGGCGCTTTTGCCAGCCTCGTTGGCGCCATGCACCAGCACCATCGGGGCGTCGCCAAATGAGAGTACGCGCCCGCTGAAGGGACCGAAGGCGAGCAGCTCCAGGCAGTCGATCCTCATCCCTCATCCTCGCCATCGAGCAAGCGGGTGACCAACAGGTCTCGCGCGGCGATTGCGGCCTCGCGCAGAAACCCCTCATCCGTCGGGTCGCAGCCCGCCTCGCGCAGCTCCGGCGGCAGCTTGTCGCGCAATGCGCGCAGCTCGGCTGGAGGCTCCAAGG
>JALVEB010000119.1 GCA_027008705.1 Sedimenticola sp.
CCAGATAGCGACTGGTCAGCATGAAGAATACGAACATGGCGACCGAATCGAAATAGATATCGCCATGGCCACGGAGCGTATCCCAGGCACTGACGACAAAGGCGCCGCCGATGGCCAACGCCACCGGCACATCCATGCCGACACGTCGGCGCCGGAGATCCCGCCACGCCCCCTGGAAGAAGGGGACGGCGGCATAGAACACCACCGGCAGGGTCAGAAACAGACTGACCCAGCGAAGGAAATCGCGGATCCCCGGGCTCATGCCGCCGGCATCGCCGGCGTACATCGCCACCGCCAGCATCATGACTTGCATCGCCATCAGCGCGCTGACCGCAAGACGCCGCAAGGCGACACCCCGCTCCTTGCGGAACAGTTGGTCCTGGCGACCGGGATCATAGGGATGGGCGATGTAGCCGATCGTGGCGATCGCCTTCAGGATATCGCTGAGGTGGATGCGCGCATCGTCCCAGCGCACCCGCGCGCGGTGGGTGCTGTAGTTGACGTTGAAATCGAGCACGCCTTCGAGCGCGCCGACATGGCGCTCGTTGAGCCAAACGCAAGCCGCGCAGGTGATGCCCTCGAGGATCAACGCCGCCTCCCTGACCTCGCCCTCGGCGGCCTTGACGAAGCTCTGTTGCAGCGCCGGCTGGTCATACAGATCCAGCTCGCGCAAGGCGTCCGGCACCAGCTCGCGCGGCTGCGTGGCGGGCTGGTCACGGTGACGGTAGAACTCATCCAGGCCGTTATCGACGATCGCCTGGGCCACCGCCTGACAACCAGCGCAGCACATCGCGCGCGGCGCGCCGTCGATGACGACCTCGAAACGGCTGCCGGGCGGCACCGGCAGACCGCAATGGAAGCATTCGGCAGACTCTTCAGCCATGCTCGCGCGCAGCGATCGAGGTGGTTGCACGCACCTCGTGCAGGTCTCCGCCCTTGCGCACATGCAATACCAGGTCCCAGATCCCCGGCGCCGGCAGGCGGATGCCGGCCCGATACAGACCCGGCTGGATCTCATTCATCGTGAAGGAGCGGTCGAGCGCGCTGTTCGACGGCCGCAGAAAGCGCCCGCCGACCCGGGCGCCGCTGAGCGGGCGGCCATCGCGATCCCGGACCTCCACCTGGAATACCGAGTCGACCCCGGCGCGCGCGCCGCCGAGCCAGCCCTTGCGCACCTTCCAGCCGCGCGCCCGCTGCCTGCGCACCTGTTCGAGATAGGCGTTGTACTGCGCCTCTTTCTCTTGAAAGGCATGCGAAACCGTGCCGGGGAAACGTGAATCGACCACCGGCGCGCCGCTGCGCGGCTGCGGCAAAAGATGCTCGAAGATCCCAGTGATGCCGGTCTGGGCGAGACCGACGAAAACCACGTCGACGACGATGATGAAGGCGAAGAAGGCGACGATGATCACCGGCGCCCAATGCCAGCCCCGGCCATCGTCCCGCGAGACACTGCCAACGATACCGAGGATATAGGCGGTAATCAGATAGAGCGCGAGATGGATCGCGAAGACATCGGCCCCGGGCCAGGCGAGGATCGCCCAGGGGACATAAACCAACAGCACGACGAACGCCAGAATGACCGCGATCTGCTTCGCCCGCATGCGCGTGAAGCGGCGCAGCGCGAAGTAGATCAACAGCTCGGCGAGGATGCCGAAGGCCAGGCTTTCGAGCATGCCGAGGGTATTCATGACTCACGCCCCCGGCTGGTAGAAAACCGCCGGGTGGGCGAGCGACGGCACCGCGCCGCTCGCGTCATCCGGGATCGCGCGGATCCGGATCGGACGGGAGGCGCGCGCGCCATGCCCGGCGGGCGCCTTGATGCGCATCATCACCCGTTGGCGCTGCTCCGGCGCCAGATGGAGATGGCTGAACGCCCCCATGTCGAGTTCGGCGCCGGGCAGGCCCTCGACCGCGAAATGCAGATCCAGCGGCCGGTTCATCTTGTTGTTTACCTTTAACTCGTAGCGATTCTGGATACGCCCGTCAGAAAGCCGCACGAACAACGGCTGGCGCACCTGCGATACCGCGATATCGTACGGCGCCTGGTTGCGCACGCTCCACACCAGCAGGCCGACAGCAACCACCAGCACCGCCATGTAGCCGAGCACCTTCGGGCGCAGCAGCCGCGGCCGCCGCCCTTCCTGTTGTTCGACCTCCGAGGTGTAGCCGATCAGACCGCGGTCCCAGCCCAGGGAATCCATGATGGTGTCACAGGCATCGATGCACAGCGCGCAGGAGATGCATTGCACCTGCAAGCCGTTACGGATATCGATGCCGGTCGGGCAGACCTGCACGCAATAGCCGCAATCGATGCAATCGCCGACACCCGCCGCGGCCCGCTGCTCGCGGCTTTTGAGATCGCGCCCCATGCGGCTGCGCCCTTTCTCTCCCTCTCCACGCGCCTCGTCATAGGAGACGATCAGCGTCTCCTTATCGAACATCACCGCCTGGAAGCGCGAATACGGGCACATGTAGGTACACACCTGCTCGCGCGCGACGCCCGCCATGACATAGGTGGTCGCGGTCAGAAACAGCGCGGTCGCGTAGGCGGCGAACGGCGCCTGCCCGGTGAAGAACTCGCGCACCAGGGTCGGCGCGTCGCCCCAGTAGAGCACGAAAGTCAGACCGGTGGCGAACGACACCAGCAGCCATAGCAGATGGGTCAAACCGATCTTCCACAGCTTCTCGCGGTTCCACGGCGCCTTCGACAGGCGGATGCGCGCGGGGCGCTCGCCCTGCACCAGACGTTCGATCGCAACGAAGACATCGGTCCACAGGGTCTGGAAACAGAAATAACCGCAGAACACGCGCCCGGCGATGCCGGTGACGAAAAACAGCAACAAGGCCGCGATCACCAACAGACCGGCGAGCCAGAAGATATCCTGCGGATGGACGACCAGATTGAAGAGATAGAAACGGCGCCCCTCGAGATCGAACAACACCGCCTGATCCGGGCCGTTCAGACGATCCCAGCGCAGCCAGGGAAGCAGGAAGTAAACGCCGTAAGCAAGACCCAGGATGGCCCATTTGAGTTTGCGGAAACGCCCTTTGACCGAACGCGGAAAGATCGATTTGCGCGCCTCGTAAAGCGACTGGGTTTCCTGCTCTGTGGCCATGCCTTGCCTGCCTCGTGGAAAAGAACATCGACAGCGGAACCCACCCGGGGTTCATTTCCGCCACCGGAAACGGGAATCGCCCATCCGCCCCGGCCGAAACCGAGGCGAATGGGCGACGGGTCGCGACGCCGGAGCGCCTCCCGGCAGCCCGCCGGACCGGCTACTTGCCGCCGCCGAGCTCGTGGACGTAGACCGCCAGCAGCTTGATCTGCTCGGGCGTCAGGCGGTCCCGCCATGCCGGCATGCGGCGCTGCACGCCATTGCGGATCACCTGCTCGACCGCCGCCAGCTTGCCCTTCAGATCCGGCGCGTCGGGCACATCGGCGATGGTCCAGACCGCATCGGTCAGGTTCGCCGAGCCGACCGACTTCATCCCCTTGGCCTGATGGGTATGACAGTAGTGACACCCCCCCTTCTGACCGTTGAAGATCTTGGACCCGGCCTCCGCCTTGGCCGGATCGACCTTGTGGCCCGACAGGCTCAGCACATAACTCGCGACCTGCTCCAGCTCTTCCTCGTTCAAGGTCTCGCGAAACGCCGGCATGAAGCCGGCATGACCGTCGCGAATGGTGCGATGAATATCCTCCACGCTGCCGCCCCACAACCAGCTGTCGTCGACCAGATTCGGAAACTTGCCGATCACGCCGCTCGCGCCCTGGCCGTGGCAAGCCGCGCAGTTGTCGCCGAACAGCCCCTTGCCGATCGAGCGCACGAATGCCATCATCTCCGGATCCGACAGGATCTGCGCGAAGCTGGCCTTCGCCACCTTGTCGAGGTAGGCCTTCTGCTTCAACGCCTCCTCGCCCTTCTGCATGTCCTCGATGTAGACCGCGCGGGTATTCCAATGGCTGGTCACGGTCTTGCCGTTGGACTCGTAGCTGACCTTCAGCACCCCCTTGGTGTAGTCACGTCCGACCGGCCAAACCGGATAGAGTATCCAGTAGATCACCGCGAACGCGACGCTGGCATAGAAGGCCCAAACCCACCAGCGCGGCAGCGGGTTGTTGAATTCCTGCAGATCACCGTCCCAGGCATGGCCGGTGGTCTGCACGGCTTGTTCATTGTGCTTGTCACTCATTGTCTGTTTCCTTCTGCTCCCGCTCGTCGTCGGCGAACGGAATGTACTTGTAGGATTCCAGGCGCTGCTTGCGGCCCTTGCCGGTGAACACATAGACCAGAATGCCGACGAAAATCAGGAAGAAGATCACCAGCGCCAAAGGCTTGCTGTGTTCCGGCTGTCCCAGCCACGCGAGGAGTTCCGTCATATCGGTCTGCCGCTCAGGCCAGCGGCCTCAACGGAACTCCGCGAAGTAGCCTTCGTCGTACTTCTTGAAGTCGACCATGGTGCCGAGCACCTGGAGGTAGGCGATCAACGCGTCCAACTCGCTCAGGCGCGAGCGGTTACCGTCGTAGTTGCCTGCCTCGGCCTGGGCGAGCAGGTTCTCTCCAGCAAGGTTGATGTTCAACTGATCGGCCATCGCCTTGCCGAACTTCTTGACGTTGGCCTGGTACTCGGCCTCGGTCTCGGAATAGGGCACGCCGACCTTCTTCAACGCGCGCATGCGGTCGGCGATATCGGAATAGTCGAGATCGTTCTCGGCCAGCCACGGGTAGTTCGGCATGATCGATTCCGGCACCACCGAGCGCGGCGCCTTCAGGTGCTGCACATGCCAGGCATTCGAGTATTTCTTCCCGACCCGCGCCAGATCCGGACCGGTGCGCTTGGAACCCCACTGGAACGGATGATCGTACTGCGACTCGGCCGCCAGCGAGTAGTGGCCGAAGCGCAGCTTCTCGTCGCGGAACGGGCGGATCATCTGCGAATGGCACAGGTAGCAGCCCTCGCGGGTGTAGATATCGCGACCCGCCTGCTCCAACGGGGTGTAGGGACGCACGCCATCGACCTTCTCGACCGTGCCGGGGATATAGAACAGCGGAACGATCTCGACCAGACCGCCGATGCTGATCGCGACCAGCGTCAATACGATCAGCAGGCCGGCGTTGATCTCGATGCTTTCGTGAGAGAATTTCATGTCAGTACCTCAATCTCAAGCGCCGGCGCGAGCCAGTTTGGCCGCGATCTTGGCTTCGATGGCCGCCTGCTCCTGCCTGGCGGTACGAATCGTCATCGTGATATTGAACACCATCACCAGGATGCCGCTGACGAAGAAGGCCCCGCCGAGCGCGCGCGCCACCAAGGGCCAGTGCATGAAGGTCACGGTCTCGATGAAGGTGTAGGCGAGGTTGCCGAAATCATCGAAGGCGCGCAGCATCAGCCCCTGGCCGATACCGGAGACCCACATCGAGGTGATGTAGAGCACGATACCGATGGTCGCCAGCCAGAAATGCGCATACACCAGTCGCTGACTCCACAACTTGGTGTCATACAGGCGCGGGATCATGTGGTACATCGAGCCGAACGAGACCAGCGCGACCCAGCCCAGGGCGCCGGAGTGAACATGACCGACAGTCCAGTCGGTGTAGTGCGACAAGGCGTTGACGCTCTTCAGCGACATCAGCGGGCCCTCGAAGGTCGACATCCCGTAGAACGACAGCGATGCGATCAAAAACAGCATGATCGGATCCGAGCGCAGCTTGTCCCAGGCTCCGGACAGGGTCATGATGCCATTGATCATGCCGCCCCAGGACGGCATCAGCAGCATGATCGAGAAGGTCGCGGCGAGCGACGAGGTCCAGTCCGGCAGCGCGGTCCAGTGCAGATGGTGGGCGCCGACCCACATGTACATGAAGCTCAACGCCCAGAAATGCACGATCGACAGGCGATACGAATAGATCGGCCGCCCCGCCTGCTTCGGCACGAAGTAATACATCATGCCGAGAAAAGCCGCGGTAAGGAAGAAACCCACCGCGTTGTGGCCGTACCACCACTGGGTCATCGCGTCCTGCACGCCGGAGAACAGGCTGTAGGATTTGGTGCTGAACAGATCGACCGGCACCGCCAGGTTGTTGAAGATATGCAATAGCGCGGTGGCCAGGATGAAGGCCATGTAGAACCAGTTCGCGACATAGATGTGCGGTTGCGAGCGCCGACGCAGGGTCTGGACGAAAACGACGGCGTAGGCCACCCAGACCACGGTGATCAGCAGATCCACCGGCCATTCGAACTCGGCGTACTCGCGCGCCTGGGTAACCCCGTTCATGTAGCCCACGACGCCGAGCAGCAGCGCCAACTGCCAACCCCAGAAGGTGAATTTCGGCAGCAGATCGCCGTACAGGCGCGTCTGACAGGTACGCTGCACCACATAGTAGGAAGTCGCGAACAGCGCGTTGCCGCCGAAACCGAAGATCACTGACGTGGTATGGACCGGACGGAAGCGCCCGAAGGTGATCTGAGGGATATCGAAATTCAACACCGGAAACGCCAGCTCCGATGCGATCCAGGTGCCGACGCTCATGCCGAACACCCCCCAAACCAACGCCATGATGGCGAATTTTTTGACGATATCGTAGTTGTATTGCTCGACGGCAACACTCGAACCATGGGCCATGGACATTCCCCTGCTGAAGACGGAAACCCGGTGAATCGAACGGAAAGCCGCTGGTCGGCCAACGCCGCGCGGAGCGCGTACCGCTGCCCAGCGGGCTTTCCGGAAAAACAGGCGGCGAATTATACAACGAGGAAGGCGGAAACGTTAACCATATCATGATATCCTTATATTTATGGGGGCCATTGGCCTTCCATGTCCTTCTATCAGGAAGGCGCGCGCGCGATTCTCAATCTCGCCCATACCGCAAACCGTATCGACTGTTCCGTCATGGCGACAAAACGAGCAAGAGATGGCGCACGCAGCCTTCACGAACCCGATTGCAGTAACGGCAAATAGTGATCCACCAACAGAAAACCGAACAGCGCGGTCAGGTAGATGATCGAGTAACCGAAGGTTTTCATCGCAATCCCGGGCAGGCGGTTGCGATAGAGCTGCCCGGCATACACCAGGAAGCCCAGCCCGAGCACGACCGCGCCACCGAGGTAGAAGCCGCCGCTGAGTCCAACGGCATAGGGCAACAGGGTGACCAGGAACAGCAGGATGGTATAGAGCAGTACTTGCAGACGGGTGTATGCCAGGCCGTGGGTGGTGGGCAGCATCGGCACGCCGGCCTTCGCGTACTCCTTCTCGCGATGGATGGCCAGCGCCCAGAAATGCGGCGGCGTCCAGGTAAAGATAATCAGAAACAGCAACAAGGCTTCGGCGTCGCAGCTTCCGGTCATGGCGCACCAGCCGAGCATCGGCGGGGCGGCCCCGGCGGCGCCGCCGATGACGATATTCTGTGGCGTCGCATGCTTCAGGTACATGGTGTAGACCACTGCGTAGCCGATCAAGGAGAGAAAGGTCAACAACGCGGTCAACGGATCGATCAGATAATAGAGAATCAGCATCGCGATCGCACCGACGGCGAGCGCGAAACCCAGCGCTTCGCCCATCGTCAGAGCATGGGTCGGCAGCGGTCGCTTGTGGGTGCGGCCCATCAACGCGTCGATCTTGCGATCGACCACATGATTGACCGCCGCCGCCGAGGCCGAGGCCAGACCGATGCCGAGCAAGGCCCAGAACACCCGCGCCGGATCCGGCACGCCGGGCACCGCGAGCAGCATCCCGACCAGCGCGGTGAACAGGATCAGCGCCACCACGTTGGGCTTGCACAGTTGATAATACTGCTTCAGGTAGACGGCGCGGTTTACGCCTTTTACGAGTGTCCTGGCCATAAGCGATAGTTCACTAGAATCAAGGTGACAAGAAGCAACGCGGCAACCGCGTTGTGAGCCACCGCGACCGGCAGTGGCAGATGAAGCAACACGTTCGCGATGCCCAACGAAAGCTGAGTCAACAGCAGCAGACCGAGCAGCGCCCCGGCGACCCGCGTCACGCGCTGGCGTAACAGACGCAGCGCCAGTGCGCCGACCACCAACAGGGTGATCAGGGCCCCGATGCGGTGGGTGACATGCACCGCGGTGCGCGCCGGGGTATCGAGCACGCCGTATTCATAATTGACACCGGCGCCGCGCCAGATCCGGAAGGCTTCTCCGAAGTCCATCTCCGGCCACCACCGGCCCTGACAGGTGGGAAAATCCGTGCATGCCAGCGCGGCATAGTTCGTGCTGGTCCAACCGCCGAGCGAGATCTGCGCCACCACCACCAGCAAGGCCAACGCCGCCAGCGCGCGCGGACCGCCGCGCCAAGTCGGCAACCCGCCCGGCCAGGAACGCAGCGCCAGCAGCGTCAGCAAGGCAAAGGTGGCGAAGCCGCCGAGCAGATGCGCCGCGACGATCGCCGGCTTCAGCAGCAGGGTCACGGTCCACATCCCCAGCGCCGCCTGGAAGACCACCAGCAACAGCAGAAACAGCGGCAGCCACAGCGGACGGGATGGATCGGCGCGATGCCGCCGCCAGGAGACCACGGCGATCACCAGAACCAGCAGGCCGAGGGTGCCGGCAAAGTAGCGGTGGATCATCTCTTTCCATGCCTTCGGCGCCTCCAGCTCGCGCTGGGGGAAGGCTTGGTTCGCCGCCGCGATCTCGTGGGTGGCTTCCGGCACGGTCAGGTGACCATAGCAGCCCGGCCAGTCGGGACAGCCCAGCCCGGCGTCCGAAAGCCGCGTGTAGGCGCCGAGCAGGACGACGCAGAACGCCAACACGGCAGCCAGTCCGACGAGCAGAAAATAACGACGGTCCGACATCAGCCGATCCTCGACAGCTTCAACAGCTTGCGCAAATCCTTCAGCATGCCGGCCGGCGGCATCGACAGGTCATAGCGCATCATGTAGTTGCCGAGGGGGTCGAACAGATACAGGCTGTGACCATCGAGCCCGTGACCGTCGAGTTCGAGCAATGGAGCCAGCCGGACCCGTTCCGCGGCGTCCATGCGCAGGCGCCGCAGATCCGGGTGTTCCACGCGCTGCCCCGCGGGCGCCGTGGCCGACTCGCCGAGCAGCAGAACACGCTGCACGCGTGGCATATCCTTATTGACGCTGGCGCGCACCTGGCGTGTAAGGAAGAGCTGGCGGCGGCATTCCTCACCGCAATCGTCGGCGAAGACGAGATAGGTCCAGCGCCCATGGAACAAGCGAGCATCGACCGGCCGTCCCTGGTCGATATCGACCGCGTGAAAGCGTTCCAATGGACGCGCCGGCGTGACCAGCTGACCGATGTTGACGGTGCCGACCGCCAGATCATGGGCAAAGAAATGGAACGTGATCCAGGCCGCCACCGGCGGCGCCAGAAAGACCGCCATCAGCAAGAGCAACTTGCGTCGATGCCGGGCGGAGGGAAGGGAATGCGTCATTATTGCCTGGGTTTCGTTCATTGCTTCTTCTTGAGATGGACCGCTACGAAAATCACCGTCAAGGCCACCGCCATCGCCAGCCATTGCACGGCATACCCCCGGTGCCTCTCCGGGCCGAAGACGTTCGGCCGGCTCCATACCGGGGCAAAAGCCAGCGGGTGGTTCTCCTCCAGAAACACCACCCATGGCAACAGCCGGGCGCCGGCGATCCGCTCGATGCGCGCGAAATCGATCTCGGGCACGACGGCGGTCAAACGCCGGTACTCCGCGCTGCTGTCGCCAAGCGTCATGCCCACCGAGGCCGGCTTGCCGAGACGACCTCGGATAGCCGTTACCGGGGCATCGATCGCCACATCCGGCAACAGACGCCGATCCGTGCCGACCGGGACCCAGCCGCGGTTGACCAGCACCGCCCGCCCCGGCTCGCCATCGAGCCAGAACAGCGCATAGGCATGGTAGCCCGGCGCGCCATGGTAAAGCTGGTTGTCCTGCAACCAGTAGTGATCGGTATCGAAACGCCCGTGGGCGGCGACCTCGCCATAAGGTCGCAACGCCGCCGGCGCAAGCTCATTGAGCGACTGGACCCGGGTAGACTGTTCCCCTCGCGCGCGTTGATGCAGTATGTGTTCTTTCTCCATCGCCCGCTGCCATTGCCACCACGCCAGCGACAACAACAACGGCAGCAACAACAGATAGGCCAATGTCGGGTAGCGCCCCGGACGGAACTCGTACTGTCCGAATCTCACCGCTCGTTCACCGGCGACCTCGAAACGGCAATGCTATACTCAGGCCACTTCTCCGAGGAACACTCCCCATGTGGCAAGCCATACTCATCATCGCGGTATTCGTTCTGATCCTGGCCAGTCTGTTCTCCGGCCTGTATTTCATGATGAAGGACAAGGGCAACGGCACGCGCACCGTGAAGGCATTGAGCTTTCGCGTCGGCTTGTCGGTCGCGCTGTTTCTGCTGATCCTGCTCGGCTTCGCCACCGGCGTGCTCAAGCCCCACGGTCTGTATCCCCAGGCGCCGCCGACGCAGCAGCCGGCCCGCTGAAGCAGGTCGGCGCGCCACGCGCTTTCGTTACAGTACGTAGACGAAGATGAACAGGCCGAGCCAGACCACATCGACGAAATGCCAGTACCAGGCCACCGCCTCGAAGGCGAAATGCTCATCCGGCGTGAAGTGCCCCTTGAGGCAACGCAACAGGATCACCAACAGCATGATCGTTCCGATCGTCACATGCAGACCGTGAAAACCGGTCAGCATGAAAAAGGTCGAACCATAGATCCCGGTGTGCAGCGTCAGGTTCATCTCATGATAGGCATGGATGTACTCATAGGCCTGAAATCCGAGAAAGGTCGCGCCGAGCGCCACGGTCGCGCCCAGCCATAGAATCAGCTTGCCACGCTCGCCGCTCTTCAAGGCCCAGTGCGCGAGCGTAACGGTCACGCCGCTCGACAGCAGGATCAGGGTATTCAGCGCCGGGATGCCCCAGGCGCGCATCGCCTCGAAATCCCCACCGACATCGGCCGGGCCGTTGGTCGGCCAGGCCTGATTGTAGGCGGGCCACAGCACCTCGTGGGTGGACAGGCCGCTGCCCATGCCGAGCAGCCAAGGCACCGAGAAGTTCCTCGCATAGAACAGCACGCCGAAGAAGGCGGCGAAGAACATCACCTCGGAGAAGATGAACCACATCATGCCCTGCCGGAAGGAGTGGTCGACCTGGCGGTTGTACATCCCCGACAGGCTCTCGTGAATGACGGTGCCGAACCAGCCGAACATCATGAAGATGATGACCGCCAGACCGGCATAGAACAGCCACGGGCCGGCCTGGCCGTTCATCCAGGTCGCGGCGCCGATCGCCGTGGTGAAGAGGCCGATGCTCCCGACGATCGGCCAGTGGCTGCCATGCGGCACATAGTAGTCGGTTTGCGCGTGCGCCATAGTTCCCCCTTTGGATTCGATGATCCCCGTCGCGCCGAGATGGCGCGCGGGCTTACTTGGTTATATTGAAAAAGGTATACGCCAGCGTCAGGCGCTTGACGTTGCCGGGCAGCGCGGGATCGACGATGAAGCGCAAGGGCATCTTCTTCGTCTCGCCCGCCGCCAATGGCTGGTTGGTGAAGCAAAAGCACTCGGTCTTGTTGAAGTACTTGCCGCCGATGCCCGGCGAGATGCTCGGCACCGCCTGTCCGACGATGCGATGATCGCTGTTGTTATGGGCCAGGAAACTGGCCTCGTAGATCTTTCCCGGATGAACCTTCAGCGATTTCACCAACGGCTCGAAACGCCACGGCATATCGGCATTCAGGTTGCCGACGAACTCGACCGTGATCACCCGGTCGCTCGCCACCGCCGCGTTCGCCGCCCCCACCGAGATGCGACCGGTCTTGCCGTTCAGGCCGGTAATGTCGCAGAACACGTTGTACAACGGCACCAGCAGATAGCCGAAGCCGAACATCGCGACGACGACCACGGCGATCTTCCATGCCGAGCGGACGTGTCGCGTGTCCGGCGCGCTCATCGCCCGCTCCCGGTGACATAGATGAAGGCCGCGAAGAAGCCCAGCGCCACCAGGCCGAGCACGATCGCGAGGCGCAGATTGGCCCGTCTCAGGTCTGGATCCAGTCGATTGTCGCTCATGTTGTCGCTTGCCGCCGCGACCGGGGTCGCGGCTTCTCCCTGGTTACTTGATCGCCGGCGCTTCGACGAAGCTGTGATACGGCGGCGGCGACGGCAAGGTCCACTCCAGACCCTGCGCCCCTTCCCATACCTTCTCGCTGGCCGGCTGACCGCCCTTGATGGTCTTGTAGACGATATAGCAGAACAGCACCTGCGACAGACCGAAGACGAAGCCGCCGATCGACGAGATCTGGTTGAAACCGGTGAACTGTACCGAGTAGTCCGGAATGCGGCGCGGCATGCCGGCCAGCCCAAGGAAATGCTGCGGGAAGAACAGCACGTTCATTGAGATCGCCGAAAGCCAGAAGTGAAGCTTGCCGAGCTTCTCGTCATACATGTGTCCGGTCCATTTCGGCAGCCAGTAATAGACCGCCGCCATGATCGAGAACACCGCGCCGGAAACCAACACATAGTGGAAGTGGGCGACGACGAAGTAGGTATCATGGTACTGGAAGTCGGCCGGCGCGATTGCCAGCATCAGGCCCGAAAAGCCACCGATCGTGAACAGGAACACGAAGGCGATCGCAAACAGCATCGGCGTCTCGAAGGTCATCGAGCCTTTCCACATCGTCGAGACCCAGTTGAACACCTTCACCCCGGTCGGCACCGCGATCATCATCGTCGCGTACATGAAGAACAGCTCGCCGGCGGTCGGCATGCCGACGGTGAACATATGGTGCGCCCAGACGATGAACGACAGGAAGGCGATCGATGCGGTCGCGTAGACCATCGAGCTGTAACCGAACAAGGGCTTGCGCGCGAAGGTCGGGATGATCTGCGAGATGATGCCGAAGGCCGGCAGGATCAGGATATAGACCTCAGGGTGGCCGAAGAACCAGAAAACATGCTGATAGAGCACCGGATCACCGCCGCCCGCCGCGCTGAAGAAACTGGTGCCGAAGAACTTGTCGGTGAGCAACATGGTCACCGCGCCGGCCAGCACCGGCATCGTCGCGATCAGCAGATAGGCGGTGATCAGCCAGGTCCAGACGAACAGCGGCATCTTCATCAGCGTCATGCCCGGCGCGCGCATGTTCATGATCGTCACGATGACATTGATCGAACCCATGATCGACGAGATCCCCATCATATGGATCGACAGAATCATGAACGGGAAGGCGTCACCGGTCTGAAGCACCAGGGGCGGATACATCGTCCAGCCGGCCGCCGGCCCGCCGCCGTCCATGAACAGGGTGCTCAGCAGCAGAGTGAACGCAAACGGCAGGATCCAGAAGCTCCAGTTGTTCATGCGCGGCAAGGCCATGTCCGGCGCGCCGATCATCATCGGGATCAGCCAGTTCGCGAGACCGGTGAAGGCCGGCATCACGCCGCCGAAGATCATCACCAGCGCATGCACCGTGGTCATCTGGTTGAAGAACGCCGGATCGACCAACTGCATGCCGGGCTGGAACAGCTCGGCCCGGATCACCATCGCCATCGCGCCGCCGATCATGAACATGATCAGCGCGAAGATCAGGTACAGGGTGCCGATATCCTTGTGGTTGGTGGTGGTGATCCAACGCATCAGCCCTTTCGCCGGGCCGTGGTCTTCGTGCGCGTCGTGTGTCGCGGTTGCGGTACTCATGATGGAATCCTCCTCCTTACGTTATTTTCTGGCGGCCTTGATCGTGGCCGGTTGGACCACGTCACCGGTATCATTGCCAAAGGAATTGCGCTCATAGGTGATCACCGCGGCGATCTCGACATCGCTCAGCAGGCCGGCGAAGGCCGCCATCGCGGTGCCCTGCTTGCCGTTCATGACGCGATCGATATGGCCTTCCACCGGCCCCTTGACGAGCGCGCTGCCGGCCAACGCCGGAAAGGCTCCGGGCAGGCCCTGCCCATTGGCCTGGTGACAGGCCGCGCAACTGGTCGCATAGACCTGGGCGCCTTTCTTCATCAGCTCATCCTTCGACCAGGCGCGGTCGGCCGAGGCCAGGGCATCGGCCTGCTCCTGCTTCTTCATTGCCACCCAATCGCGGTAATCGGACTCGTTCTTTGCGACCACGACGATCGGCATGAAGCCATGATCCTTGCCGCACAGCTCGGCGCACTGACCGCGGTAGACCCCGGGCTTGTCGATGCGCGCCCACATCTCGTTGATGAAACCGGGAATCGCATCCTTCTTCCAACCCAGCGCCGGCACCCACCAGGAGTGGATCACATCATTGGCGGTCGTCAGGAAACGGATCTTCTTGCCGACCGGCACGACCACCGGATGATCGACCTCGAGCAGGTAGTTCTCGATCTTGGTGACATCGATGCCGGAATCCCGCTGCCGCGCCTGGTTGTGTTCCGGCGCCAGGCTGCTGATGAACGAGATGCCATCGTCGAGATAGTCGTATTTCCATTTCCACTGAATGCCGGTGACCTTGATCGTCATGTCGGAATCGGACAGGTCATCCATCGCCAACAGGGTCTTGGTCGCCGGGATCGCCATCGACACCAGAATCAGGATCGGCACGATGGTCCAGGCGAACTCGGCGAAGGTGCTCTCGTGAAAGTTGGCCGCGACCGCGCCCTTGGACTTGCGATGCTTGTAGACCGCGTAGAACATCGCGCCGAAAACGACGATGCCGATCGCCACGCAGACCCATAGGATGGTCATGTGCAGATCGTAGACATCATGGCTGATCGGGGTTACGCCCTGGGTCATGTTCAAGCGATATTCCGCCGACGCGCTTTCCGCCAGCAGTAACGACGCCAGCGTCGTCACCCCCTTTACTGCTGTACTGCGTTTCAACACTCCAAACCCCCTTTGGTTCTGTTTTTTCCACCGGACTCGCATCGCCCGGATTCATTGATTTCATAACGATTCGAAAGGGAACGGCCGGCCGTTTCAGCTCCCCACCGGACAGTGGCGCCGGATCACCAGTGCCAGGCGAGCCTCGATCTCGTCGCCGAAACGCTTACGCTGTTCCTCGGTGAGAAAGCCACCCAACTCCACCCAGCGACCGGACGCGCCGATGAACAGTCGCCGCGGATACCAACCGCGTCCGGCGCCACGGCGCACGCGCAGCCAAGCCGTGGGGAAACGCGCGACCGGCTCTTCCCGGCGATCCGCGCCAAGCACCGCGCGGACCCGTGATACCGCGACCTCGACCGCGTCGATATGAACGGTCTCGCGCGCAATGCCTCGCGCCTGCGAAAGGTAGAGCGCCAAGGCCAGCGCGACCAGCTCGATACCGGCGAAGGGAAGTACCAGCCAGGCGCCGATCAGCGCGAAGCCAAGCGCGATCGAGAGAACCACGAAAGAGATCGACGCGAGAAACCACAGCGTCTGATGAGGATTCAGGGAGCGATCGGGCTCCGCGATCACCCGACAGATATTGCCGTTACTGTCACAACTTGCCGAAACCATGTGTTCTCTCGATCAAAGGCAGGCTGAGACTACCTTAGCGGAAACACCATCAGCAAATAATATTACGCGGACCTGTTATAGATTTTATTTTTGAAAAGAAAGTCTACTATTATGATATTAAAATACCCTAATAACCAAACCATTCTATTATCATGGATGATGATAACAAAAAACGCCGAAAAAGAAAAACACCCGGACATAATCATTATCTTTTAAATGGTTTCCGGAAAGGAGGAAGAAAAAACCACCCGCGCCGGGTCGTCGAGCCTCGGGATACGCGCCAGACAAGGCACCCCCAGATGATGCTGGAGCGTGGCAAGGTTCTGCTCGACGAAGGGCATCGCCGGATCGACGAGGTTGGCGACCCAGCCGCCAAGCCGGGCGCCGTCGGCATGGATCGCCCGCGCGCTCAGCAAGGCATGGTTGAGGCAACCCAGACGAACCGGCACGACCAGCAGCACCGCCAGCCCGAGCGCCGCGGCGAGATCGCCGAGGGTCTCGCTTTCATTCAGCGGCGTGAGCCAGCCGCCGGCGCCCTCGACCACCAGCACATCGCTCTCTTCGGCCAACGCCCGGGCATGCTCGACCAACGGCGGGATCCCGATGCGCACGCCGGCCCCGGCGGCGGCCAGATGCGGAGCCACCGCGGCCTCGAACAGCCACGGATTGACCGCTTCATAGGACAGATCGCGCCCGCACGCCTCGATCAGTTGCAGGGCGTCATCGTTGCGCAAGCCTTCCGGCGTGATCCGCGCCCCGGCGGCGACCGGCTTCATCACCGCGACCGCGCTACCTGCGGCGCGCAGCGCGCGAACCAACGCGCAGGCAACCCAGGTTTTGCCGGCATCGGTATCGGTCGCAGTGACGAACCAGCCGTTCACTTCGGTTTCAGCTGATCGAGCGGGACGCGACATTCGCCACGCTCGATCTTCCAGGCTTGGCCATGGATCACTTCGTAGCTGGCCGGCAGCCGACCATCGCAACGAAACGCCTCGTAGGCCGAACGCATCCGCGCCAACGCATCACGCCCGGTGAGTCCGCGCGGACGCCCGCTGAGCACATTGTGCGCGCCGAGCTGCTTCAGGTCGCGCATCAAGGCGAAGACATCGTCATAGGTCAGGCTCAGGCGCTCGACGTCCATCACCGGGTCGGCGAAACCGGCATGCAGCAGTTCGTCGCCGATATCGTGCATGTCGTCGAATGGATTGACATGAGCGTGGCCATCGACCGCACGCCACGCCGCGCGCAACTCCTGGAGCGTATCCGGGCCGAAGGTCGTGAACATCAGCACGCCATCGGGACGCAGCACGCGGCGACATTCGGCGAACAGACGCTCGCGCGAACCAGCCCATTGAAAAGCGAGATTGGAGCAGATCATGTCCAGCGAGGCGTCGGCCAGCGGCAGTTGCTCCATATCGCCGCACAGGCAGGCCGGGCGCCGCCGCCAACGGCCGACGCGGCGCGCATGGGCGAGCATCGGTTCGGCGAAGTCCAGCGCCAGCACGCGCGCCTTCGGATAGCGCCGCAACAGGCCGGCGGCGATCTGACCCGTCCCGCAGCCAAGATCCAGCGCCACCGCCGGGTGCGCGCGCAGGTAATCCAGCCGTTCGAGCAGGCGCTCGCCGATCTCGCGTTGCAATACCGCAACATCGTCATACCCGTCGGCGGCGCGGGCGAAGGCGCGCCGCGCGAGCCCTTTGTCGATGCTCGGGCGTTCAGGCTTCATCGGGATGCAACCACTCCGCCACGTCGGCGGGATGAGACAAGAAAGGGGCATGCGCCGCGTCCGGCAGGATCTCGACGCGCAGCGCCGGACGCAGCGCGCGCAGATCCACCGCCACCGCGGCCGGCACCAGGGTATCGCGCGCGCCGAGCAACCAGTGTACCGGCACGGGGCATGCGGCAAGATCGGCGCGGGTATCGCCGTCGCGCAACCAGGCCAGACCGGCGGCGAGCGCGTTGGAATCCGGATAGGGACGCGCGGCGAAACCTTGTTTCAGACGGCGCATCAGCGCGCGCGCGCCGACGGCGCCACGCACCTGAAGCGCCAGAAACTGTTGCAGGGTGGCCGACGGATCGGCTTCGAGTCGCGCACGGAAACCGCGTAGCAGCTCGACCGGCATCGCATGGGGCCAGTCATCGCCGACCACGAAGCGCGGCGACGCAGCGATGCCGTAGAGCGCGCGCACCCGCTCCGGGGCGCGCATGACGATGCGTGGCAACAGCTGGCCGCCGAGCGACCACCCCGCCCAGACCGCCCGACGCGGGGCGACCGCGAGACAGGCATCGACCCAGGCATCGGGTTTGTCCGACAACGGCGGCGCGCTACGACCGTGGCCCGGCAGTTCGATCAGGTGCAGCCGCCAGCGCGCCGCGAGCCGCGCGGCGAAATCGCTCCATACCGCGTTGTTCATGCCCCAGCCGTGCAGCATCACCAGGTCCGGCCCGGCGCCGAGGATGTCGACGTTCAGGCGCACCCTACCACCTCTCCAAGCGCATCGAGCAGACGATCCACCTGGGCCTCTTGGTGCGCCGCCGACAGGGTGACCCGCAGCCGCGCGCCGCCCTCCGGAACGGTCGGTGGTCGTATCGCGCTCACCAGGATGCCGCGCCGGCGCAGCCCCTCGCTCCAGGCGCTGGCGCGGGCCGCGTCGCCGGCCGGCAACGGCTGGATCGCGGTTTCGGAGTCCATCAGCGGCAACCCGCGCTCGGCGGCGCCGGCGCGAAAACGCTGAATCAGCGCGCGCAAACGCCCGCGCCGCCAGGATTCGTCACGCAGCAGCGCCAGCGCGGCCAATGTCGCGGCCGCCTGCGCCGGCGGCTGCGCGGTGGTGTAGACATAGGTGCGCGCGAACTGGATCAGGGTTTCGATCAGCGCCTCGTCGCCGGCGACGAAAGCGCCGGCGACCCCGAGCGCCTTGCCCAAGGTGGCCATCAGGATCGGCACGCCCGCGCCATCCAGCCCGGCCGCGGCGACGCTGCCGCGGCCTCCCGGCCCCAGCACGCCGAAGCCGTGGGCGTCGTCGATCCACAACCAAGCGTCGCGCGCGCGCGCGAGCCGCGCCAGTTCCGCCAGCGGCGCGACATCCCCATCCATGCTGAATACCGCGTCGCTGACGATCAGCTTCTCGCCGCGCGCATCGTCCAGGCGCCGCGCCAGATCAGCGGCATCGCGGTGCGCGTAACGCAACAGGCGCGCGCCGGAGAACCGCGCCGCGTCGAGCAGGGAGGCATGATTCAGGCGGTCTTGCATCAGGCTGTCACCACGTCGACACAGCGCCGAAGCGATACCGAGATTGGCCATATAGCCGCTGGAGAACAGCAGCGCGCGCGGTCGCCCGGTAAAATCGGCGAGCGCTTCTTCGAGTTCGTGATGCAGCCGGGTATGGCCGTTGACCAGGTGCGCCGCGCCGGCGCCGACCCCCCATTCCCGCGCCGCCTCGACGAAGGCCGCGACGACGCTTGGATGACCGGCCAGGCCGAGGTAGTCGTTACTTGTGAAGCACAGCAGGCGCTCGCCGTCGATGACGGTCTCGACCGCCGGCGCGCGCCCGGCGATCCGCCGCCGCCGGTACAGGCCCTCGGCGCGCCGTCGCTGTAGCGCCGCCCCAAGATCCCGCATCAGGCCGAACAGCAGGTCTTCTGTTCGAACGGGGTCGGATCGGGATGCAGGCCGAGGCGCGCGAACAACCGCTGGTCGGCCGACTCACCGACGTTGTCGGTGGTCAGCAGGCGCTCGCCATGAAAGATCGAGTTCGCCCCGGCGAAGAAGCAAAGCGCCTGCATCTCGTCGCTCATCTCGTGACGTCCAGCCGACAGACGCACATGGGAGCGCGGCATCATGATGCGCGCGGCGGCGATGGTGCGGACGAACTCGATCGGATCCAACTCGTCGGCATCCGCCAGCGGCGTGCCTTCGATCGGCACCAACAGGTTGATCGGCACCGATTCCGGAGGCTTCGGCAGATTGGCCAGCTCGCACAGCATCGAGGCACGGTCGGCGCGCCGCTCGCCCATGCCGAGGATGCCGCCGGCGCAGACCTTGATGCCGGCCTCGCGCACATGCGCCAGGGTGTCGAGGCGATCCTGAAAGGTGCGCGTGGTGATCACCTGACCGTAGAACTCGGGCGAGGTGTCCAGATTGTGATTGTAGTAGTCCAGCCCGGCCTCGCGCAGACGGCGCGCTTGCGCGGCGGTCAACATCCCCAGGGTCACGCAGGTTTCCAGGCCCTCGGCGCGCACTGCCTGGATCATCTCGATCACCCGTTCGAGGTTACTGTCGGTGGGATTGCGCCAGGCCGCGCCCATGCAGAAACGCGATGCGCCGGAGTTCTTCGCCTCGCGCGCCGCTTCAACCACCTGCTCAAGCGGCAGCAGTTTCTCGCGCGCCAGCCCGGTGTCGTGGCGCGCGCTTTGCGAACAGTAGCCGCAATCCTCCGGGCAGGCGCCGGTCTTGATGCTCAGCAGGGTACTGACCTGCACCGCGTTCGGGTCGAAATACCGCCGGTGCGTCTGCTGGGCCTCGAACAACAGGTCGTTGAACGGCCGCGCCAGCAGGGCCTCGGCCTCGGCCACCGTCCAATCACGTCGCGGCTCATTCATGGACCGGCTCCCCGCTTTCGATCACCACATCATGCCACTCGTCGCGGTTGATGCGGCGAAGGTCGATGATCGACCAGGGGATCAGAATCGCCGCGAACAACGCCCAGGTGGCGAGGTAGTAAGTCAGGCCCTTGCCCGGAAAGAAGGTCGCAACCGGGATCAGCAGCCCGACCAGTGCGTACAACCGGTAGGCTGCCTGCTGGGTGTAGTGGCCGACCTTCTCGTTGGGATGATGACGATTCATCGCATACACCAGCATCGACAGCCCCATCCACAACAAGCCGAGCGGCGGCAGCAACACGCCGATGATATTGCCATAATTGAACAGCCTGGCGGCGGCCTTCGCCGACGCCCCGGTGACGATCTTGGTTTCTCCGCTCACGCTTGCCCTACCCCGTGCTCTATTCTATCCAAGGTTGCGTACTACACCGTTCCGAGCTACCGCTGTCAACCTTGAGACGAAAAATCGCTGACTACTGTGCAAATTTTATACAGGCACTCTACCCCGCCACCTGCCTGTTGTGCGCTGCACCGGGCCGTGACGCGGATACCGACCTGTGCCCGGGGTGCCTGCGCGATCTGCCGCGCAACCAGCCCGCCTGTCCGCGCTGCGCCCTCCCGGTCGGCGCAGCGGATACGCTATGCGCGCATTGCCGGCGCCGCCCGCCACCCTTTGCGCGAACCCTGGCGCCGTGGCGCTACGAAGGCGCGATGATCGGTCTGATCCATCGCCTGAAGGACGGCCAATTGAATCATGCGCGTCTGCTGGGTCGCTTGCTTGCGGAGCACCTGGAGGAGCGGATCGAAACCCCACCCGCGATGATCCTGCCGGTACCCGCCCACCGCGCGCGGCTGCGCGAGCGGGGCTTCAACCCCACGGTGGAGATCGGGCGCGAGCTTTCGCGCCGGCTCGATATCCCGATGCGGGTCGACCGCCTGCGCAAACCGCGCGCGATCCCGCACCAATCGGCCTTGAGCCGCGAGCAGCGCCTGCGCAACCCGCGGGGCGCCTTCGCGGTCAACGGCCGCTTCGATGGTGAATCGGTCGCCTTGCTCGACGATGTCGTCACCACCGGCGCGACCGTGCGTGAGCTGACGCGGCTGCTGATGCGCCATGGCGCGCGCCGGGTGGATGTCTGGGCGCTGGCGCGCACACCCTGAGAGTTTGCGGCTCCGGCGCGGGATGCTGGGTTTCGTGCCTCAACCCAGCCTACAACTGGCGCGCAAGCTGCGGCGGGGACGGAGCTTCGCGGCACCGCCGCTGCCGGTTCCGCTACGCTTGAACCGGCCTGCGAGAGCAGTGGGTCAAGTCAAGAAATCGGTGACCGCGGCATTGCGCCACGCGGCGCGCTCGATCCGCCAGTCATCGTCTTCTCGTCTAAACACCAGGTCGATTGCAAGCAGACGCGCGCGCAAATCCGAAAGCTGATCCAGATTCACGGGCGTGGCACTCATTGCAACCAGCAACTGAACCGAGAAACGCCCATCGGGCAGGGGCTCGATCCGCTTGATGCGCACCAGGTAATGGGGATGGCGGTAACGAAAGAACAGCCGCAGCAGTAGCGCGCGGACATCGTGCCGGCTCATCCCGCGCGGGCCGCGAAAATCTTCGCTGAGCAGTTCGGCAAGGCCGCCGGAATCACGTTGCTCGGCGAGCTGGCGGCCTTGTTCGATGCGCGCGCGCACTTGTCGCTCGGGGGTTTCCGGCGCCCCGCCGCCGCACGCCGCGAGCAGCAAGACGACGGCGAGACAGGTCAGCGCCCGGCGGCGTTCAGCGCAGACCGAGAACATCTTGCATGTCGAAGACCCCAGGGTCCCGCGCCATGATCCAGGCGGCCGCGCGCGCCGCGCCGTTGGCGAAGGTCATGCGGCTGGAGGCCTTGTGCGCGATCTCGACGCGCTCGCCCTCGCTGGCGAACCACACCGAGTGCTCTCCGACCACGTCGCCGGCGCGGATGGTCTCGAAACCGATGGCCTCGCGCGGGCGCTCGCCGGTATGGCCCTGGCGGCCGTAGACCGCGACCTCATCGAGCTTGCGCCCCAGGGTTTCGGCCACCACCTCGCCCATGCGCAGCGCGGTGCCGGAGGGCGCGTCGACCTTGTGGCGATGATGGGCTTCGATGATCTCGATATCGGATTCATCCCCCATCACGCGGGCGGCGATCTCGAGCAGCTTGAAGCAGAGGTTGACGCCGACGCTCATGTTCGGCGCGAACAGGATGGCGATCTCGCTGCCGGCCTCGGCGATGGCCTGTTTTCCAGCGCTGTCGAAGCCGGTGGTGCCGATGACCATGCGCTTGTGATGGGCGCGGCACAGGGCCAGATGCGCGAGCGTGGCCTCGGGCCGGGTGAAGTCGATCACCACGTCGAAGTTGTCGACCACGTCGGCAAGGTCGGCGACCAGGGCGATGCCGAGCCGACCGATCCCGGCGACCTCGCCGGCATCGGCGCCGAGCAGGCGGCTGTCGGGGGATTCGGTGGCGGCGCTCAGCGCCAGTTCCGGATGCTGGCTCACCGCGCGCACCAGGGATCTGCCCATGCGCCCGGCGGCGCCGACGATGGCGGTTCGTATCATCTGTTTCCCCTCAACTCTTCAGGCTTTCGAAAAAGTTCTTCACGCCGTCCAGCCAGCCGGTGGACTGCGGGCTATGGCGAGCCCCCTTGCCCTGAAAGCTCTCATCGAGCTCGCGCAGCAGTTTCTTCTGGTGCTCGGTGAGCTTCACCGGGGTTTCGACCAGGACGCGGCAGATCAGGTCACCGACCGGGCCTCCGCGCACCGGCTTGACGCCCTTTCCGCGCATGCGGAACATCTTGCCGGTCTGGGTGCCGGCGGGGATCTTCAGCTTGATCTTGCCATCCAGTGTCGGTACCTCGAGCTCACCGCCGAGCGCGGCGGTGGTGATCGGGATGGGCACCTCGCAGTAGAGGTTGCTGTCGTCGCGGGTGAAGATCTCGTGCTCGGCGACATGGATCTGGACGTAGAGGTCGCCGCTCGGACCGCCGGATTCGCCGGCCTCGCCCTCCCCGGCGAGACGGATGCGATCGCCGTTGTCGACACCGGCCGGCACTTTCACCGACAGGGTTTTCTCTTCGCGCACGCGCCCGGCGCCATGACAGGTGCTGCAGGGGTCGGTGATCACCTGGCCTTGCCCACGACAGGTCGGGCAGGTCTGTTGCACCGAGAAGAATCCTTGCTGGACCCGGACCTGGCCCTGACCATGGCAGGTGGCGCAGGTCTTCGGCCGCGAGCCTTTCTTCGCGCCGGTGCCGTTACAGGTGCTGCACTTGACCGTGACCGGGATGCGGATCTTGACCTCGGCGCCGTGCACGGCCTCTTCGAGCGAGAGTTCGAGGTTGTAGCGCAGATCGGCTCCGCGGTTGCTGCGCTGGCGGCCACCGCGCCCACCGCCACCGAAGATGTCCCCGAACACGTCGCCGAAGATGTCGGCGAAACTGCCACCACCGAAGCCGCCCGGACCTCCGGCGCCGGCCGCCGGGTCGACGCCGGCGTGCCCGAACTGATCGTAGGCGGCGCGCTTTTGCGGATCGGAGAGCACCTCGAAGGCTTCCTTGGCTTCCTTGAATTTCCGCTCCGCCTCCTCGGCGCCCTCGCCGCTGTTGCGATCTGGATGATATTTCATCGCCAGGCGGCGATAGGCCTTCTTCAGCTCGACCTCGGTACAGCTCCGGCTGACGCCGAGGATCTCGTAATAATCGCGTTGGGACATAATGCGTTCTATATAAATACGGTAGAAACGAGAAAAGCCGCGCCCTTCGCGAGGAAGGACGCGGCCCTGCGACCGTCCGGCGCCCGGCGCCGGACGGCGGCCTTGGGGTTATTTGTCGTCCTTGACCTCTTCGAACTCGGCGTCGACGACATCGTCGTCGCCGGCCTGCGAGGCGCCCGCCCCGGCGGCTCCCGCCGCGCCAGCCGCGCCTCCCGCCGCCGCGCCGGCGTCGCCGCCTTGCCCGTAGGCGCGCTCGGCCATCTTGCCCGAGGCCTCGGCGAGGGCCTTGGTCTTCGCTTCGATGGCGTCCTTGTCATCGCCCTTGACGGCTTCCTCGAGCTCCTTGATGGCGGCCTCGATCCGGCTTTTCTCGTCCGCCTCGACCTTGTCGCCGAGCTCTTCGAGCGATTTCTTCGTCGCGTGAATCAAGGCATCCGCCTGGTTGCGCGCATCGACCAGCTCGTGGAACTTGCGGTCTTCCTCGGCATGCGCCTCGGCGTCCTTGACCATCTTCTGGATCTCTTCATCGCTGAGACCCGATGATGCGGTGATGCGGATCTTCTGCTCCTTGCCGGAGGCCTTGTCCTTGGCCGAGACGTTCAGGATGCCGTTGGCGTCGATGTCGAAGGTGACCTCGATCTGCGGCACCCCACGCGGGGCCGGCGGGATGTCGGTGAGGTCGAAACGACCCAGCGACTTGTTCGCCGAGGCCTGTTCGCGCTCGCCCTGGAGGACGTGCACGGTGACCGCGGTCTGGTTGTCGTCGGCGGTTGAGAACACCTGCGTCGCCTGCGTCGGGATCGTGGTGTTCTTCTCGATCAGCTTGGTCATCACGCCACCCAGGGTTTCGATACCCAGCGACAGCGGGGTAACGTCGAGCAACAACACGTCCTTGACATCGCCGGCGAGCACGCCGCCCTGGATCGCGGCGCCCATGGCCACCGCCTCGTCCGGGTTGACGTCCTTGCGCGGCGCCTTGCCGAAGAATTTCTCGACCGCTTCCTGCACCTTCGGCATGCGCGTCTGGCCGCCGACCAGGATCACGTCGTCGATGTCCTGGGTGCCGAGGCCGGCATCGCTCAGGGCGGTCTTGCACGGCCCGAGGGTACGCTCGATCAGATCCTCGACCAGCGATTCCAGCTTCGCCCGCGTCAGCTTGATGTTCATGTGCTTGGGACCGGACGCATCGGCCGTGATATACGGCAGATTGATGTCGGTCTGCTGCGCCGAGGAGAGCTCGATCTTGGCCTTCTCGGCGGCTTCTTTCAGGCGTTGCAGCGCGAGCGGATCGTTGCGCAGGTCGACGCCCTGGTCTTTCTTGAATTCGTCGACCAGGAAGTCGATCACGCGCATGTCGAAATCCTCGCCGCCGAGGAAGGTGTCGCCGCTGGTCGACAATACCTCGAACTGGTGCTCGCCATCGATCTCGGCGATCTCGATCACCGAGACGTCGAAGGTACCGCCGCCGAGGTCATAGACGATGATCTTGCGATCGCCCTGCTGCTTGTCCATGCCGTAGGCCAAGGCCGCCGCGGTCGGCTCGTTGATGATGCGCTTGACCTCGAGTCCGGCGATGCGACCGGCGTCCTTGGTGGCCTGGCGCTGCGAGTCGTTGAAGTAGGCCGGCACCGTGATCACCGCCTCGGTGACGCTCTCGCCGAGATAATCCTCGGCGGTGGATTTCATCTTCTGCAAGACCTTGGCCGAGATCTCCGGCGGCGCCATCTTCTTGCCGTTGACCTCCACCCAGGCATCGCCGTTGTCGGCCTTGACGATCTTGTAGGGCACCATTTCGATGTCGCGCTGCACGACTTCATCGTCGAACTTGCGGCCGATCAGGCGCTTGATCGCAAACAAGGTGTTGTGCGGATTGGTCACCGCCTGGCGTTTCGCCGCCTGGCCGACCAATACCTCGCCGTCGGCGGTGTAGGCGACGATCGACGGCGTGGTGCGGTCACCCTCGCTGTTCTCGATCACCTTGGGCGTGTCGCCCTCCATCACCGCGACACAGGAGTTGGTGGTTCCCAGGTCAATACCGATAATCTTTCCCATCTTGGTCTCCGTTATTCTGGTGGCCGGACACAGGCCAGCCGGGTCGATATGTGGTTACTTGGCTGATAGATGTGGGCCGCGTCCCCGTTTTCAAGCGGTTTCGTCGATACCCTGCCCTTTTTCCCCCTCGGGCGGCGCTTGCGACACCATGACCATCGCCGGCCGGATCAGGCGATCGTTGAGCTGATAGCCCTTCTGCACCACGTCGAGCACGGTGTTCGGCGGCACGATGTCGCTGGGCTGCATCGCCATCGCCTGGTGTTTCTCCGGATCGAACGGCTGACCCTCGGGATCGAGCTGCTCGATGCCATAGCGGCTCATCACGTCGCTGAGCAGCTTCAAGGTCAGCTCAGCACCCTCGCGCAGCTTGGCGACATCGGCGTTCTCGTCCTGCGCGGCATGCACGCCGAGCTCCAGGCTGTCGCGCACCGCGAGCAGGTCCTTGGCGAAGTTTTCGAGCGCGAATTTATGCGCATTCTCCAGCTCGCGCGCATGTCGCTTGCGCAGGTTGTCCGCCTCGGCGGCGGCGCGCACGGCCTTCTCCCAGTTCTCGTCGGCCTTCGCCTTCAGGGCCTCCAGCTCCGCGGCCAGCGCTTCCGGGGCTCCAGCCTCCGCGTCGACGCCGGTGGACTCCGGGGTGGCGGCGTTCTCGTCTGTCATAGTCAAACCTCTTGTTCTGGTTCCGTTTCGGGCGCCGCATTCCGGCACCCGTCGAATCTGGCAGGGATATGGGGCCGGAGCTTTCCGGCTTCAAGTGTTCCACAATCAGTTCTTCAACGCCGCGCCAAGCAGCTTCGCTGTGATGTCGACGATCGGGATCACCCGGTCGTAGGGCATGCGCGTCGGGCCGATCACCGCGAGAACGCCCACCGGCGACTCGCCATCCCCATAGGGCGCGGACACCAGGCTGCAATCCCCAGGGTCTGGTAGCCCGATTCCTCGCCAATGAAGATCTGCAAGCCATCGGCGTGCAGGCATTGATCGAGCAGATGCAGCATCTCCTGCTTGTGGCTGAAAGTCTCGAACAGCTGCTTCAAGCGATCGATATCGGCCAGTTCATCGAAATCCATCAGGTTGGTCTGACCACTGACGATGTAGTCGTCCCCCTCGTCCACCGCGACTACCGCGTTTTCCGCCAGCGCCAGCGCATCGGCCATGGCCTTTTCCATGCGCGTGCGTTCGTCGCGCAGCTGCTGGATCAGCTCGCCACGGATCTGCGCGAGGTGCTTGCCGGCAAAGCTTTCAGTCAGGAAATTCCCCGCCTGTGTCAGTTCGGACGCCGAGTAGCCGCGACGAGTCTGCAACAAGCGGTTGTGGACTTCCCCTGTCTCGGTCACCAGGATCGCCAACACCCGGTTTCCCGACATCGGCAGGAACTCGATCTGGCGCAGGCGCGTGCGGTTACGCCGCGGCACCATGACCACGCCGGCCAGCCGGGTCAGCCCCGACAGCAAGTGGGAAGCCGATTGCACGAGAGCCCCGGGATCGGCTTCTTCGTTGAGGCCGCTGCGCAAGGCTCGCGCCACCTCGCGATCGAGCGGTTGCAGTGTCAGCAGGGAGTCGACGAACACCCGGTAGCCATCGGCGGTAGGCACGCGACCGGCCGATACATGGGGCGATACGACCAGTCCCAGGTCCTCGAGGTCCGCCATTACGTTGCGAATCGTCGCCGGACTCAGCCGGGTTCCGGCATCCCGCGCAAGCGTGCGCGAGCCGACCGGCTGGCCGTCGGCGATATAGCGCTCGATCAACACCTTCAGAAAGTGCCGGGCGCGCTCGTTCAGATCCTGGTGGGATATCACTCGCTGTTCACCGCATGACTCGATCTCTGCTAGCACTCCCAAAGAATGAGTGCTAATCGCTTGATTATCGTGGGGACGGGCAACCGGGTCAAGAAAAAAGAAGACGTCGAGGATCCCGCCTGGCGACAGCATCCGGTGCGAGGACGACCCGCGCCCGATCCAGAACGACGGAACGCCGGTGTTCTCGAGTGGGCAGACAGCGCCAGCCGATCAGGGTCCATCCCCGCCGATACGCGTGGGGACAACGCCTCAATGCATTGCGCGACGCGATGCGAGCCAAGCCTCGAAATCCGCCTCGCGTCCCTCCGCCAGCATGCGGGCCTGCTCCGGCCAGGTCGAGGGGTCATGCATGCGGAAGCGCGGCCCACCCGCATCGAGGATCCGTTTCAAACGATCGATATCCGCGCTCGCCAATTCGGCAAAGCGGTCGATCCCGTCGGCATGCAATAACTCGGCGATCTTAGGGCCGATCCCGTCGATACGGCGCAAGTCGTCCGGCTGCTTCGTTTCCGCTGACACAGGCGCCTCGTTCTGGCGCCCGCCAGCCTGTGAGGGAGCCGCCTCGTCGTTTCCGCCGACATCGGCCACCAGGGGTTCCCGCGTGGCGTCGGGCTTGTCTTCCCCCGCCGGGGGATCGTCTTTCCGCCCCGCCGGTTCCTCTCCGGCTGCTTGTGGACGTGAAGATTCGGCTTGCGCCGCGCTTTTCGCCATCACCGGCCGTGGGGATGGCGGGAGCGGAGCGGAACGCGGTGGCTTTTCGTCGTCCACGGAAGCCTTGCAAAAGATATGACGCAACAGAAAGCCGAGCACGAAGGCCACGGCCAGCATCAGGACAATTTCCAACGTGGCATCGCCACCGGTATAGTTCTGGGTCACGTTTTCGAACATGGCATACCCTCTCTCGACCCGTTTCGGTCGAATGTTTCGCCCGGGAACGCGGCGATTGCCTCGGGATCATCGTTTCAGAGCGACGAAACCGGCGCCCGTGCGCGTTCAACGCGGAACGGTTACGACTTGCGACTTCTCATATGACTGCGTGCCTCCGTGAGACTCATCGCTGACCTTGCACGACATGACGACCCGAGGCACAAGCGGCAGCGCATACCAACAGCGCAGCGCATCGATATCGGGATGCGCCTCAATCCTGCACGACCAGTTCGACCGGTACGGTCGGAAACCCCGGACGCGCGGACTCCGCGAGCCCCGCGCCACCCCCGCGCTGTCGGATCTCCATCGCCGACAGCGGCACGCCACGGCGGTGCAACAGGATGCGAACATAGCGCGCCCGGCGCTCGTTGGCGAAGGCGATCGGGCCGAAATCCCAACTGTCCACCGCGGGCACTACAAGGCGGATTCGCTTACCGCCCACGGAAGCCAACCGCGCAACATCGTTCAGGTAGGCATCGACGTCCGCCGGAACCACGCCGCTGACGGTTTGCTCGAAATAGAGATAGGCATGCCTGGGAACCCCTCCCGGCGGAACCGCTTCCCTAGCGACGACCGCGAAACTCCGGTCACCCCGAACATAGGGAGGAAAGGAAATCGCCTCCTCAACCGCCGGCGTTTGCGGTTCGGACGGCGTGATGCGAGACTCGACCCGCGCAACCACTGGGGGCGACGGCGCAGGCTCCTGGCGGTTTTTTTCGGGATCTTCCGGAATCTTTGCCGTTGCCGTTGCCGTCGGCGGCGAGTTCGATGACGACGCCTTTCCGGGACGATCCGGCGCCGGGGAAGCAAGCCGGCGGGAGGCATTCTCCGGCCGTGCCGGGGATGCTTCTTTCGAAGGCTCCGTCTCGCTGATCGGTTCCGAATCCTTGTTCACATCCGATGGATTCAGACCCGGCGGTCGCCTCAATGGCGCGCCTTTCCGCCCGATATCCCTATCTGGAATCTGTTCCACAGCCACGGATCCATCGACCGTGATTT
>JALVEB010000120.1 GCA_027008705.1 Sedimenticola sp.
AAGCGGAAACCGGGTCCGGCCCGCTCGCCGTGATAACGACGCGCGGCCTCGAGCAAGCGGTAGGTACCCAGGATGTTGGTGTGAATAAAGGCCTCGGGGCCGTCGATCGAGCGGTCGACATGGCTCTCGGCGGCGAAATGAACAATGGCGTCCGGTCGCTCCTCGGCCAACAGGCGCGATACCAAGGCTGTATCGCCGATATCGCCGTGAACGAAATGATGACGCGCGGGATCGAGCCCGGCCAGGGTATCCAGATTTCCGGCATAGGTCAGCTTGTCGAGGTTGACCACGCGCACGTTCTCGTGCTCTTCGAGCAGAAAATGGACGAAATTGCCGCCGATAAAACCCGCGCCGCCGGTCACCAGGATGGTTTTCATCCAGATCGCTCTGATCTAGAACGGGATATCGTCATCGAAATCGTTGCCACCCGAGGGCATCGACTCGGACGGCGCCATCCCACCGCCGCCGGCGGCGCCTCCACTGGTGGCGCCGCCGGAGGAAACCGGAGCGCCGAAATCGGCCTCGCCGCCGCTCCCCCGGGGGCTCAGCATCTCCAGGCTGTCTGCCACCACCTCGGTGGTGTAACGATCCTGGCCGTTCTGATCCTGCCATTTGCGGGTTTGCAATTTCCCCTCGATGTATACCTTCGAGCCTTTTTTCAGGTACTCCCCGGCGATTTCGCCAAGACGGCGGAACAGCACCACGCGGTGCCATTCGGTACGTTCCTGATTCTGACCGGTGTTCTTGTCTTTCCAGACCTCCGAGGTGGCCACCGTGATGTTCGCAACGGCGTTGCCATTGGGCATGTAGCGAACCTCGGGATCACGACCTAGATTCCCAATCAGGATTACCTTGTTTACACTGCCTCTGGACATAATGATGGGTTCCTTTCGGTTGATATTCGCCTGACTACTCAGCTAACCGCCAGTATTCGGGTATAAACAAAGATGGAAGTGGAACGAGCGCTGGAAAACTCACTCCGGCAACGGGAGAATCCGGCGCAAGCGCAACAGTGCAATGATATCGTCTACATTCTCTTCCACCGAGCAATGACCGCTGTCTAACCGCAGTTCCGGGTTCAGCGGCTCCTCGTATGGCGAGCTGATCCCGGTAAAGTTGGCGATCTCGCCTTCACGGGCGCGCTTGTAGAGCCCCTTGGGATCACGTTGCTCACAGACCTCCAACCCGGCATCACAGAAGATCTCGATGAAATCCCCATGCGGAAACAGGCTGCGCACGCGCTCACGATCGGCGCGCAACGGCGAGATGAACGCAGTCAGCACCAACACCCCGGCCTCGACCAACAGTTTGGCGGTTTCACCGACCCGGCGCAGGTTTTCGTGGCGATCCTCGAGGGTAAAACCCAGATCCGAGCACAGCCCATGACGCACGTTGTCGCCGTCCATCACGAAGGTACGGCAATTCATCTGGTGCAGGCGCTCCTCGGTGGCATGCGCCAGCGTCGACTTCCCCGAGGCGGACAGCCCGGTGAACCACAACACCACGCTTTTGTGACCGTTCATGCGTTCGCGGTCCTGGCGTGACACCAAGCTCTTGTGCCAGGTCACATTGGTTGCCTTGCGCTCGCTCATGGCCGTGCTTCCGCGTCGGTTCGCGCGTCTTCGAGACAACTTTTCCAAGCGGCCTGAACCTCTGAGAACACCAGAAATTCCGGGTTCAGCAACGAGTCTTTCGTATTATACCGGAAACGTTGGAGATCCAGGGTGGTGACCCGACCGCCGGCCTGTTCGACCACCGCCTGGGCCGCCGCGGTATCCCACTCCGAGGTGGGGCCGAGCCGTGGGTAGATATCGGCGGCGCCTTCGGCCACCAGGCAGAACTTCAGCGAACTACCCATCGACACCAGTTCGGCATCATCCACACAGGCAACGAACCGACGCAACGACTCGGTGGCGTGCGATTTGCTGCCGACGATCCGCATCGGCCGGTGCGGATCCGCGGCCACCCGGATCGGCTCGGCCTTGCCCTCGCCCCGCGCGCGGAACGCCCCCCGACCCTCGACACCATAATACAGCGTGTCGATGGCCGGCGCATGGACTACCCCGATCACCGGGTAACCATCCTCGATCAGCGCGATGTTCACGGTGAATTCGTGAGTGCGCTTGACGAATTCCTTGGTCCCATCCAGCGGATCGATCAGCCAATACCGCCGCCACTGGCGGCGCTGTTCCCATGGCAACGCGGCCGATTCTTCCGACAAGATCGGTATCTCCGGCGTCATCGCGCGCAGGCCCGCCACCAGAGTCTGGTGAGAGGCCATATCGGCATTGGTCAGCGGCGAATCATCCGCTTTCGTTTCGACCGCGATCCGGTCTTCGTTATAGATCTTCATGATTTCGTCACCGGCATCGCGGGCCAACCGGATCAGGGCGTCGGTATCGATCAACTGCATCACTCCATTAAAAAACATTAATTCACAGCAATGTGATGAACTTATATCCATGAAATACAAAAAGGCCCCGTCTCTGATCGTCCAGAGACGGGGCCGCTTCAAGTCCTAGTCAAGGATTCAGGCTTTCTCTTCGTAGCGCTTCCAGGCAACCAGAGCGACCAGCATTGCCAGCAGGATCAAGGCCCACTCGGAGAGCGTCGGAACGCCACTGGCGCCACCGCCCGCCGGAGCCGGACCCAGCGAAACGAGGATCTGCACGATCGAACCCGGACCGACATTGGGGCTACCAGCTGCCGGAGTCTGCGAGATGACCGTCCCCGCCGGGACCGTCCCACTGAACGTAGAGCTCACCTGCGGAACCAACGGGTTCGGGATCGAAGGCGCCGCATTGATGGCCGCGACGGCCGCCGCCTGGGTCAGACCGACGACATTGGGCACGCTTACCGGACCGAGTGAAGGACGCAGGTCGACGGCACTGGGCACGGGCACCACGGTTCCCGCGGCGGGACTCTGGGTAATCAC
>JALVEB010000121.1 GCA_027008705.1 Sedimenticola sp.
AAAAAAACTTTGCAGGCCGGTTCAAGCCCAGCGGAACCGGCTGCGGCGCGGTCGCAGTGGCTGAAAATTCATGGGCGACGAGTATGAGCGCGACTGAGCTGAGTTCAAGAAGATGCCGAGCGGAAACCCGTTATCGCGCCGACTGCCCGGGCGGGCGCGCGCGAACCAGCAGCCACATCACCCACTGTGTCAGCGCCATCGTCAACAGTACCGCCGCGGCGAAGGCATAGACCCCTTCGTGTACCTCGGCGTCGGCGAGGCCGCCGAGCTTGATGCTGACGATCATCAGCGCGACGACGAAGACATCGAGCATCGACCACTTGCCGACCACCACCAGCCAGTGCAGTGGTCGATGCGCGCCCGTGGCATCGATGTCGACGCGGTTGGTCATGTAGGCCAGCAATGCGAACTTCAGCACCGGCAGCAGGATGCTGAACAGGGCAATGATCGCGAACAGTCCCCATTCCCCTTCCTCGCGCAGCTGGGCCAGCCCGGACGCCAGCGAGACGGTGTTACGGAACACCCACAGCTTCTCGACCGTCAGCAAGGGCCAGAAGATACCGAGCAGCAGCAGACAGCAGCCGATCACCAGGCCGATGTCGATGAACAGCGTCTGCAAAGGAAAACAATCCTTCAGGCGCCGGGGCTTGTGCTGGTTCATCCTTCTTCTCCGGGTTGGTGGTGCGCCAAGGTGATCGCCGGACCGCTCTCGTGGGCGAACGCACGCGCAACGCACAGATCCCCGACCGCTGCGAGTTCGCCGTCGAGGTAGAGCAGCGGGGTCCAGACGCGACGCCATGGGGGCACGCCGCGCCACTGGAAGATCTCTTTCAGACTGAGGCGATGCTCACGCCCGGCGGGTACCAGGGTCTCGCCGCCCCGACGGTAGCGCACCTCGCGTCGCGCCCGTCGCCAACATGCCGGGTCGATACCGGGTCCATTGGCGGTCACGATGTCCAGCAAGGCGCCATCGGGCAATGCCAGCGGGGCTTCGTCACACCAGGGGATCGCCCTCTTCGGCGGCGCGCCTGGAGCGCGCGTCGGCAGCAGGTGGATCCGGTCTCGGTAGCGACGCAACTCGTGGCCGGCATCGAGACGCGCTGCCGGCTGGCGGTCGGCGCGGGCGTCGAGCAGCATTGCGAGCGCGGCACGCAGGCGGCGCTCGGGGGGCATCGGCGCGCCCCGACGGCGCAGCCAGTCGCGCAGCAACGCTTGACGTTCGGGCTCATCGAGCTCGCGCAGCGCGCGGCACGCAAGCGTTTCTCCGCTCCCTGCGTGGGCCGGTTGGCGCGCGAGCAGGCCCTCGAGCGCCTGTTGCTGTTGCGCGCACAGCCGCGCGCTACGCGACAAGGTGGTGGCGGCGCCGGGCCAGCGCTCCTCAAGGAGCGGCATCACGCGCTGACGCAAGTAGTTACGGTCCAGCGACAGATCGGCATTGGTCGGGTCTTGGTTCCACTCGACGCCACGCGCCTCGGCCCACGCGCGCAAGTGCTCGCGGCGCAACCCAAGCAATGGACGCGCGAGCCAGCCGGGTCCTAGGCGGCGCAGTTCCGGCATCGCCGCAAGCCCCCTCGGCCCGGCGCCTCGCAACAGTTGCAGCAGCAGGGTCTCGGCCTGATCATCGGCATGCTGCGCGGTCAGCAGCAGGTCCCCGGGACGCATGCGCGCGCGCAACGCGGCATAGCGGACATCGCGCGCGGCGGCCTCGACGCCACGCCCGCGCGGCTTGACCTCGACATCAATTCGTTCAAAAGGCACGCCGAGCCGCCGCGCGCGCGCGGCACAGAAGGCGGCAACGGCATCGGCTTGCGCATGCAGGCCATGGTGAACGTGCAGCGCAAACAACGGCGCTTCCGGCGTCAGTTCGCGCAGGGCATGGAGTAATACGCTGGAATCGAGCCCGCCGCTGTAGGCGATCAGCAAACGTTTGCGCGCGGGCAATGCGGCAAGCCGCGCGGCAAGGAAGGCAGGCAGCTCCATGCGCCCGGCGCGCGCGGGGTCAGGCCCCTGGCTCTTCGAACTCACCGTAGCTCATCAGCCGTTTGTAGCGGTTCTCGAGCAGGCTTTCGAGGGATTGGCCGGAGAGGCGTTCGAGGTTGTTTTCCAACGCTTGGCGCAGGTTTTTCATCGTGCCCTTGGGATCACGGTGGGCGCCTCCGAGCGGTTCGGGCACGATCTCGTCGATCAGGCCGAGCTCGGCGAGGCGGTCGGAGGTGATCGCCATCGCTTCGGCCGCCGCGGCGGCCTTGTCCGGGCTTTTCCAGAGGATCGCCGCGCAGCCTTCCGGCGAGATCACCGAGTAGGTGGAGTAGCGTAACATCATGATGTGATCGCCCACGCCGATCGCCAGGGCCCCGCCGGAACCGCCTTCGCCGATCACGGTGCAGATGATCGGCGTGCGCAGGCCGCTCATTTCGAACAGGTTGCGCGCGATGGCCTCGCTCTGACCCCGTTCTTCGGCGCCGACGCCGGGATAGGCGCCGGGGGTGTCGATGAAGGTCAGGATCGGCAGGCCGAAGCGCTCGGCCAGCTTCATCAGGCGCAACGCCTTGCGATAGCCTTCGGGACGCGGCATGCCGAAGTTGCGTTTGATCTTTTCATTGGTGTCGCGCCCTTTCTGATGACCTATGACCATCAGCGGGCGCCCGCCGAGACGGCCGATGCCGCCGATGATGGCCTTGTCGTCGGCGAACGCGCGATCCCCATGCAGTTCTTCGAAATCGGTGAACAGGGCGTCGATGTAGTCTTGGGTGTAGGGACGTTTCGGGTGGCGCGAGAGTTGCGAGATCTGCCACGGACTGAGGCCGGAGAAGATCTTCTCGGTCAGCGTGCGGCTCTTCTGCTGGAGCTTGGAGATCTCTTCCTGGATGTTGATTTCGTTGTCGCTGCCGAGCAGCCGCAATTCTTCGATCTTGGCTTCGAGTTCCGCAATGGGTTGTTCGAATTCGAGAAAGTTCAGGTCCATCGGAGCGCCCGGGCTGATGTCGATTAGTATCTGATTATATCATGCCCCGGGAGCGGTCTCGACGCGCGAGCGCGCGATGCGCGCGCCGTGGCGATCCCGCGCGTATCCGACGCGAACGGAGACGACCCCGGGGTAACGGCGCAATCGACGGATGAGTTCGTCTTCAGGGCGCACGCGCCAGGCGTCGGAGAAGCGCCAAACCCCCTCGGCCGACGCGTGACGGTAGTGCCATGCAAACTGGCAGGGGCCGCCGCGAAAGGGCTCGAGCAGCCGCGCAAGCCCCGCTGTCCATTCGGCCGGCGCGGCTTCGATCGCTTGCTGCTCGCAGCTCAGCGTCAACGAGGCGGCATAGGCGGCGCGCGCTTCCTCGAAGCGCATCACGCGCTCGGCGCGCAGACTCAGGCTCTCGCGGTAATCGTCCCAACTCAGCCTGCCCTCGATGACGAGAATGGCATCGTTGCGCAACAGCTCGCGGTATTCTTCGTAAACCTGACTGAACAGGGTGGCCTCGATGCGCCCGGTGCGGTCATCCAGCGTCACCGAACCCATCGCGCCGCGCTGGGTCTGGATGTGGCGCGTCCCGATCACCAGTCCGGCGACAACCACGTTGCGGGCATCGCCGCGCTTGCGTTCGGGTTCCGGCTGGCCTTCCGCGGCGATCTGGCCAAGACGTTGGGTGACGATCGAGCCCAGTTCGCTCTCATACTGGTCGATCGGGTGGCCGGTGAGATACAGGCCGAGGGTTTCCTTCTCGCCCTGAAGGCGTTGTTCGTCTTCCCACTCCTCGCTCACGGCCGGCACCACCTGGGCCAACTCCGTGGCGCCCGGATCATCGCCCATGCCGAACAGATCGTTCTGTCCGGCGGCGAGGGTCTCGGCATGCTGTTCCGCCAGTTTGATCGCCAGGGGCAGCTGCGCCATCAGGGTCGCGCGGTTGGCGCCGAGGTCGTCGAGCGCGCCGGCGCGGATCAGGCTTTCCATCACGCGCCGGTTGACCTTGCGCGGATCGACGCGCCGGCAGAAGTCGAACAGGTCGCGAAAAAGGCCTTCCTGATCGCGCGCGGCGATGATGCTTTCGATCGCGGTCTCGCCGACGCCCTTGATCGCGCCAAGACCATAGACCACGGTTTCGTCATCGGCGATGCTGAAACGGTAGCGTGAATGGTTGACGTGCGGCGGCGTGACCTTCAGCCCCATGTCGCGGCATTCCTCGATCAGCACCACAACCTTGTCGGTGTTGTCGAGATCGGCCGACAGCACCGCGGCCATGAAGGCCGCCGGGTAATGAGCCTTCATCCACATGGTCTGGTAAGAGACCAATGCGTAGGCGGCAGAATGCGATTTGTTGAAGCCATAGCCGGCGAACTTGGCCATCAGATCGAAGATGTAGTTGGCGACCTCTTCATCCACGCCGCGCTCTACCGCGCCCTTGCGGAAGATCTCGCCCTGCTTGTCCATCTCTTCTTTCTTCTTCTTGCCCATCGCGCGGCGCAGAAGATCCGCGCCGCCAAGCGAATAGCCGGCCAGCACCTGGGCGATCTGCATGACCTGCTCCTGGTACAGGATCACTCCGTAGGTGGGTTGCAGGATCGGCTCCAGATCGGGATGCGGATAGGTGACCTCGGCGCGGCCGTGCTTGCGATTGATGAAATCGTCGACCATGCCGGATTGCAATGGGCCGGGACGATACAATGCCACCAGCGCGGTAATGTCGTCGAAGCAGTCGGGTTGCAGCTTCTTGATCAATTCTTTCATGCCGCGCGATTCGAGCTGGAATACCGCCGTGGTGCGCGCGCTTTTCAAAAGATCGAAGGACGCCCGATCGTCCATCGGGATACGCGCGATGTCGATCGGCTCTTCGCCGGCGGCGCGGCGACGCTCGTTGACGGTCTGCAAGGCCCAATCGATGATGGTCAGCGTGCGCAAACCGAGGAAGTCGAACTTCACCAGGCCGACGGCCTCCACATCGTCCTTGTCGAACTGGGTCACCAGGTTGGAGCCGTCCGGCTCGCAATACAGCGGCGTGAAGTCGGTCAACACGGTGGGCGCGATGACCACGCCGCCGGCATGTTTGCCGGCGTTGCGGGTGATGCCTTCCAGCGACAGCGCCATATCGATCAGGCCGGTGACCTCTTCCTCGTTCTCATACAGCTTGCGCAGCTCGTCGCTCTCCTCCAGCGCCTTGGTCAGGGTCATGCCGAGTTCGAATGGCACCAGCTTGGCGATGCGATCGGTAAAGCCGAACGGAAAGCCCATCACGCGCCCGACATCCCGCACCACCGCCTTCGCCGCCATGGTGCCGTAGGTGATGATCTGCGACACCGAATCACGACCGTAGCGCCCGGCGACATAATCGATCACGCGATCGCGCCCTTCCATGCAGAAATCGACATCGAAATCCGGCATCGAGACGCGCTCGGGATTCAGAAAGCGCTCGAACAGCAGATCGTGCTCGAGCGGATCCAGATCGGTGATCTTCAGCGCGTAGGCGACCAGCGAACCGGCTCCCGAACCGCGTCCCGGCCCGACCGGAATGCCGTTGTTCTTCGACCACTGGATGAAATCGGCGACGATCAGGAAGTAACCGGGAAAGCCCATCGAGTTGATCACATCCAGCTCGATGCGCAGACGCTCGTCATAGGGTTGGCGCCGCGTGGCGAAATCCTCGGCCTCGGGATCCAGGATCGCTTGCAGGCGCTCCTCCAGTCCGCGCTCGGCCTGCTGGCAGAAGAACGCCTCGATGCTCATGCCTTCGGGCAGCGGGAAATCCGGCAGGAAGTTCTTCCCCAGCGTCAACTCGACGTTACAACGCTGCGCGATCACCACGCTGTTGGCCAACGCCTCCGGGATATCGGCGAACAGCGCCTCCATCTCCCGCTGGCCGCGCAGATACTGATGCGGGCTGTAGCGGCGCTCACGGCGGGGATCGTCCAGCGTGCGTCCCTCGTGGATGCAGACCCGCACCTCGTGCGCCTGGAAATCCGCCTCGCGCATGAAACAGACATCGTTGGTGGCGACCACCGGCACGGCGCGGCCGGTAGCCAACGCCACCGCCGCATGCAGGTAATCCTCCTCTCCGGCGCGACCGGTACGGATCAGCTCGAGGTAGAAGCGATCGCCGAACAAAGACACCCAGCCATCAAGCAGGGCCTCGGCGCCCGCCACGTCGCCAGCCAGCAGACGGCGACCGATATCCCCCTCGCGCGCGCCCGACAGCGCGATCAGGCCGACGCAACTCGCCTCGTCCAGCCATTCACGCTCCATCATCGCGCGTCCCAGGTGCTGCCCCTCCTGATAAGCGCGCGAAACCAGCCGCGTGAGGTTGCGGTAACCCTCGTTGCTTTGCGCCAGCAGCACCAAGCGAAACGGCTTGGCCGGATCATCCGGATCCCGCAACCAGGCATCCACCCCGATCACCGGCTTCACCCCGGCGGCCAGCGCCGCCTTGTAGAAGCGCACCATCGCGAACAGATTGGATTGATCGGTCAACCCCACCGCCGGCATCCCGTCCTCGGCGGCCGCCGCGACCAACTCCTTGACCCGAACCAGGCCGTCGACCAGCGAATACTCGGAATGCACGCGAAGATGAACGAACGACGGCTGCATCGACAGGCTCCGGAAGGCAAGGCAGGGGAGAGAAAACTACCCCTCTCGCGAGGCGCTGACAAGCGCCATCCATGCAACCCCCAGGACAATCGCGCTTCATTTCGCTTGACGTTTCCTGATTTCAAAGGCTTGGCGCTGTCGCCCGATCCGCTCGCTTGATCGAACCTACGCCCATATGGCAAAAAAACCGCTGTAGGCCGGTTCAAGTACCGCGGAACCGGCTGCGGCGGTGCCGCGCAATGGCGTCGCTGCCCGATCCGCTGCGCTTGATCGGGCCTACGCCCTGTCGGGTCAATGGCATTTATACTCGCCGTCCATGATTTTCGGCCACTGCGGCCGAAAATCATGGGCCGACGAGTATATTTACGGCGTTTTTCCGAGCCGACACCACCCCGGCCGAAACTGGAATGACGGCCCCTTGATGCAGCCCCCCACGGGTAAAAAAATCGCCCGCGCGGACTTGACCCGACATGATCCCAGCGGTATGATGCGCCGCTCAATTCCCCGGTAGCTCAGTCGGTAGAGCGGGTGACTGTTAATCACTAGGTCGGCAGTTCGAGCCTGTCCCGGGGAGCCAAACCAATAAAAGCCGGTCGGGTGCGCCCGACCGGCTTTTTTGTTGCCGACGCCCCAGGGTTTCACCGACGGGACCGCGGAGGACGCTCCTCCGCCGGCTCAGACGTTGAAGCGGAAATGGATCACATCGCCGTCCTGAACGATGTATTCCTTGCCTTCCAGGCGCATGCGGCCTGCGTCGCGGGCGCCCTGCTCACCGCCGTGGGCGACGAAATCCTCGTAGGAGATGACTTCGGCGCGGATGAAGCCGCGCTCGAAATCGGTGTGGATGACGCCAGCGGCCTGTGGCGCGGTAGCGCCGACCGGGATGGTCCAGGCGCGCACCTCCTTGACCCCGGCGGTAAAATAGGTTTGCAGACCGAGCAAGCGGTAACCGGCGCGCACGACGCGATCCAGGCCGGGTTCATCCAACCCCATCTCGGCCAGGAATTCCTGCTTCTCGTCCGCTTCTAGGCGGGCGATCTCGGCTTCCAGCGCGGCGCACACCGGCACCACCTCGGCACCTTCGGCGGCGGCGTGCTCGCGCACCGCGTCGAGGTAGGGGTTGTCGTCGAAACCCTCTTCGTCGACGTTGGCGATGTACAGCGTCGGCTTGACGGTCAACAAGTGTAACTCGCGCAACGATTCCAATTGTTCGTCATCGAGACCCATCGACCGCACCGGACGGCCTTCGTCCAGATGTTTGCGCACGCTTTCGAGGAAATCCTTGCGCGCGATGATCTTCTTGTCGCCGGTTTTGGCCTGGCGCACCAGCTTGTCATGGGCCTTGCCGACGGTTTCGAGATCGGCCAATGCCAGCTCGGTATCAATCACCTCGATATCATCGAGTGGGCTGACCCTGCCGGCGACGTGAACCACATCGTCATTCTCAAAGCAGCGCACGACGTGACAGATGGCATCGGTCTCGCGAATGTTGGCAAGAAACTTGTTGCCAAGCCCCTCCCCCTTGGAAGCGCCGGCCACCAGTCCGGCGATGTCGACGAACTGCATCGTCGTTGGCAGAACGTTTTGCGGCTGAACGATGCCCGCGAGCACATCGAGACGCGGATCGGCCACCGGCACGACACCGACGTTCGGATCGATGGTGCAGAACGGATAGTTCTCGGCGGCAATGCCGGCCTCGGTCAGTGAATTGAAGAGTGTCGACTTGCCGACATTGGGCAAACCGACGATACCGCATTTGAATCCCATCGGGAGTCTCCGTCCAGCCGTGAAAAGCCGCACAGGATAACCGATTTGTCCTCGACCGGCGAATGCGCGTGTTACCCTGTTACCCACTGCGCTGTCCTCTTTGTGGCACCGGGAGAGGCCATGGCAGAGGAGGGTATTCCGATTACCAGGATAACAGTTCATCCCTGCGGAAGTGGGGAACGCCGTCCTGAAGTATCCGCTAGTTGCAGTAATGGCGGTTCATCCCCACGGGCGTGGGGAACGCCGTGCCGCGCGCCCCCGGCTGGATCACACCACCCGGTTCATCCCCACGGACGTGGGGAACGCTTGCAAGTCTGGTGTTTTGGTTTTGGTAAAAACGGTTCATCCCCACGGGCGTGGGGAACGCGGCGAGGGCCGCATCACCCAGGGGCGGGTCGATCGGTTCATCCCCACGGGCGTGGGGAACGCCAGCGGCAGCAACCGGCACCAGCAGGGGGCGACGGTTCATCCCCACGGACGTGGGGAACGCGTTTCCGCTCGGGTTTCCAGGCTCGCGGCTTCCGGTTCATCCCCACGGACGTGGGGAACGCTGTTTCACGTGTAACCGGATCACGAGGGCGCCCGGTTCATCCCCACGGACGTGGGGAACGCCCCCGGGTTTTCATCATCGAGGCGGGCAATTCCGGTTCATCCCCACGGACGTGGGGAACGCACGCAACGCAAAGATCACGTCCATTCACGTCCCGGTTCATCCCCACGGACGTGGGGAACGCCAGACGCCAGCGGAATAGGTACGGACGATGCACGGTTCATCCCCACGGACGTGGGGAACGCGTCGATGGAAGCGGCAACATCTGGCGGCCAAACGGTTCATCCCCACGGACGTGGGGAACGCCCGGTGGGCCAGTTGCGGGTTTTGAATTTCCGCGGTTCATCCCCACGGACGTGGGGAACGCTGTTTTGATTGCCTCGTTGGTGCCGGTGGTGGCGGTTCATCCCCACGGACGTGGGGAACGCAAAACGCATCAACAGCCAGCATTGGCGAGTCCCGGTTCATCCCCACGGACGTGGGGAACGCGATGGTGAGCGGTGGCAGGGCTACTGTTTCGCTCGGTTCATCCCCACGGACGTGGGGAACGCTGCGTCGGGCCTGCCCGGCGTGCGGAAACAACCGGTTCATCCCCACGGACGTGGGGAACGCCCCATCATCAGCGGCGGGCTGTTTGGCGGGAACGGTTCATCCCCACGGACGTGGGGAACGCAGGTGCGCGGCGCCAACGATGGCCGATATGGCCGGTTCATCCCCACGGACGTGGGGAACGCGTAATGACCAGGTTGCCCGCTCGTATGAGCGGGCGGTTCATCCCCACGGACGTGGGGAACGCAGTTCTTTTACGCGCATGACATTCGTCATGAGCGGTTCATCCCCACGGACGTGGGGAACGCGTCGCCGAAGACGGGCCGAAATAAAAAACCGCCGGTTCATCCCCACGGACGTGGGGAACGCGCCTAACGGATCTCCGATGTCTGCCTCGTAACCGGTTCATCCCCACGGACGTGGGGAACGCTAGATCACGGTCTCCGTGGTCATGCCCTCTACCGGTTCATCCCCACGGACGTGGGGAACGCCAAAGTAATCATAACCACCGACCCCGAATCGCCGGTTCATCCCCACGGACGTGGGGAACGCAAGACCCCATACTATGAGCAGATCGCCAAGACCGGTTCATCCCCACGGACGTGGGGAACGCTCATGGCACGATAGGGGTGACTGCTGTAAACACGGTTCATCCCCACGGACGTGGGGAACGCTTCACACTGATGGACGCAATGAGGACCATCAGCGGTTCATCCCCACGGACGTGGGGAACGCTCAAGCCTCCGCAGCAATTTTTTGCCATAATGCGGTTCATCCCCACGGACGTGGGGAACGCGTTGTCAGTTTTTTGTAAGAGTGGTATACTCGTTCGGTTCATCCCCACGGACGTGGGGAACGCACCAATCATAACCGATTGATGTTAAAGAGAAAATGCAGCCTGAAAAATTCTACCGATTTTTCCGGATTTCGAGGCTCTCGGTAAATAGCTGATTTTCAAGGATTCCTGATTGTTAAAGAGCGTTTTCATGGCGAGTTTTCCTCTTCTACGGGGAAGAACTCGACCAGGCGCAGGCCGTCGTGGTCGATGGGCATGCGCCGATTCTTGCCAAGTGTCTGAAAATCAAAGCCGGATTCGGTGTTGGTCTGCCAGGCCATGACGATATTGCCGTCTTCCATCAGG
>JALVEB010000122.1 GCA_027008705.1 Sedimenticola sp.
GCTGCTCGAGGCGATCGCGCTGCCGCAGCCGTAGGTCTTGAACTTGGCGTCCTCGATCACGCCGTTCTCCCCCACCTTGATCTGCAAGCGCATCACGTCGCCGCAGGCCGGCGCGCCGACCATGCCGGTGCCGATGTCGTCGGCGTCCTTGTCCAGCACGCCGACGTTGCGCGGGTTTTCGTAATGATCGAGTACCTTTTCGCTGTATGCCATGATCTGTTCCTCGCTCTGTGTCGTTTCTGTTCGCGCGCGCTCAGTGCGCGGCCCACTCGATGCTTTTCAGGTCGATGCCTTCTTTGTACATGTCCCAGAGTGGCGAAAGTTCCCGCAGGCGCTGGACCTGAGCGCGAACCTCCTTGATAACGTAGTCGATCTCGGCCTCGGTAGTGAAACGGCCGAGGGTGAAGCGGATCGAGCTGTGCGCCAGCTCGTCGTCGCGACCGAGAGCGCGCAGCACATAACTGGGCTCGAGGCTGGCCGAGGTGCAAGCCGAGCCGGAACTGACCGCCAGATCCTTCAACGCCATGATCAGGCTCTCGCCCTCCACATAGTTGAAACTGACGTTCAGGTTGCCGGCGATGCGGCGCTCGGGATCGCCGTTTAGGTAGACCTCTTCCATATCCTTCAGGCCGTCCCACAGGCGATTGCGCAGCCGCAGCAGGCGCTCGTTGTCGGCCGCCATCTCTTCCCTGGCGATGCGGAAGGCCTCGCCCATGCCGACGATCTGATGCGTCGCCAGGGTGCCGGAACGCAGGCCGCGCTCATGACCACCGCCATGCATCTGCGCCTCGATGCGCACGCGCGGCTTGCGCTGCACATAGAGCGCGCCGATGCCCTTCGGGCCATAGATCTTATGTGCGGAGAAGCTCATCAGATCCACCTTCAGCGCGTCGAGATCGATATCGACCTTGCCGGCGCTCTGCGCCGCGTCGACATGGAACAGGATCTTGCGCGGGCGGGTGATCTCGCCGATCGCGGCAATGTCCTGGATCACGCCGATCTCGTTATTGACGTGCATCACCGAAACCAGGATGGTGTCGTCACGCAGCGCCGCGGTCAGCTTATCGAGATCGAGCAGGCCGTTCTCCTCGACATCCAGGTAGGTGACCTCGTAACCCTCGCGCTCGAGTTGGCGGCAGGTGTCCAGCACCGCCTTGTGCTCGGTCTTCACGGTGACGATATGCTTACCGCGCTTCTTGTAAAAGTGCGCGGCGCCCTTGATCGCCAAATTGTCGGACTCGGTCGCGCCGGAGGTGAAGATGATCTCTTTCGGGTTGGCGTTGACCAGCGCGGCGACATCGGCGCGCGCCTTCTCGACCGCCTCTTCGGCGGCCCAGCCATAGGGATGCGAACGCGACGCCGGATTGCCGAACTCGCCATCCGGCGTCAGGTAACCGCACATCTTGTCGGCCACACGCGGATCCACCGGGGTGGTCGCGGAATAGTCGAGATAGATCGGAAAGCGGATAGAGGATTCGGTATTCTGCGTCATCGGAAGCGCTCCGGGAAAAAAGCTGTATTCTGTATCGGGTTCAAGACCGGTCGGCCTGGCGTTCGGGCACCGGATCCACATCGCCGAGGCCGTCCTGGCGCGCCGCGATCGACATCACAGCCTCGCGCTCCATCAGGCTTTGCAGGCTGATGCGGCTCAAGTACTCTTCGATCCGCTGGCCCAGGTCGTGCCAGAGCTCATGGGTGAGACAGGGCAGGCTGCCCTGACAGTTATGTTTGCCGCCGCAGCGCGTGGTATCGACCTTTTCATCGACTGCGGCGATCACGTCGGCGATGAAAATCCGCGCCGGAGGATGCCCCAGACTGTAGCCGCCGCCCGGCCCACGCACGCTATTGACCAGCTTGTGCTTGCGCAAGCGGGAAAACAGTTGTTCGAGATAGGAGAGCGAGATCCCCTGACGATGCGCGATATCGGCCAGCGCGATCGGCCCGCCATTCTCGTGAATGGCCAGATCGAGCATCGCGGTCACCGCGTAACGTCCCTTCGTAGTCAACTTCACGTGCGTGCAACCCGTCTCTGTCAGGCCGCGAACTATACATTACTGAGTAAATTAGTCAACTATTTGGATTGCGGGGTTTCCGCGTCGTCCTCGGGTGGCGATTCCGGACCGGTATCTTCCTGTAATCGCGTGATTTCCTCAGCGGTGGAAACGATTTCACAAGCACGCAGTTCCGCATCCTGACCCGCATTCAGATCACTCAAAACCTCTTCCGCGCCAAGCGCCTTCAAGGCCTCGCACATCGCCCCCATGCGCGTTTCCATGACATGGATGTGGTCGAGCATGCAGTTGATCGCATGGGCGACCGGGTCCGGCGCGTCGCGGCTGACCCCATAGGCATCGAAACCGAGCTTGCGCGCGATTTGGTCGCGCCGTTGTTGATGCGCTGCCCGGTTGCGCTCGATCAGGCGCCCTGGCACACCGACCACGGTAACGCCGGGCGGCACCGCCTTGACCACCACCGAGTTGGAACCGATGCGCGCGCCCTCGCCGATCGTGATGGGGCCGAGCACCTTGGCCCCGGCGCCGACGACGACATTGTCCTCCAATGTCGGATGGCGCTTGCCTTTCTCCCACGAAGTGCCTCCGAGGGTCACGCCGTGATACAGCGTGCAATCGTCGCCGACCACCGCGGTTTCACCGATCACAACCCCCATGCCATGGTCGATGAAGAAGCGCCGCCCGAGCCGCGCGCCGGGGTGGATCTCGATCCCGGTCAGCCAGCGCGCGATATGCGAAACCATCCGCGCCAACCAGCGAAAACCGGCATTCCATAAACGGTGCGCAAAACGATGCATCAAAACCGCATGGATGCCGGGATAGGTGGTCAGCACCTCGAACGCATTGCGCGCCGCCGGATCGCGATCGAATACGCAACGGATATCTTCGCGGATCTGTTCGAACATGGCGCAACCTGCGGAGGAAAGCCTCTTAGTCTAGCAAAATTGGCAAGACTCAATCGAAACGGCGATGCTTGCGCCCCTGCGCGGCGCTGAGCACGCCGCGCAGGATACGCAGCTCGTCCTCGTTCAGACGCGCGCGATGAAACAGCCGGCGCAGGCGGCGAAACAGCTTATCCGACTGACGCGGATCGGAGAAGCCAATATCTCCAAGGGTCTCCCGAAGATGTGCGTAAAACCCCTCCATCGCCGCGATCTCGGCCGGCGGCTCGGCGGGACGCTCGTGGGTGCGCCCGGCCTCATCCGCCGCCACGAACAATTCATAGGCGATGACCTGCACCGCCATCGCGATATTCAGCGAAGCATAGTCCGGATTCGTCGGGATATGCACCAGATAATGGCAGAGATCCAACTCGACGTTGGTCAGACCGGAATTCTCCCGCCCGAACAGAATCGCAACCGGACCCGCCGCGCTCTCTTCGAGCACCCGCGCGGCCATCGCGCGGGGCGGGAACCGGGGCCAGTGGACGCTGCGCAAGCGGGCGCTCGCGCCGACCACGAAACGACAATCGGCGATCGCCTGACGCGGCGTATCGAAGACCCGCGCGGCCGCCAGCACATCAGCGGCGCCCGAGGCCCGCGCGCTGGCCTGCTCATGAGGAAAAAAACGCGGCCTCACCAAGCGCAGATCCGACAATGCCATGTTCTTCATCGCGCGCGCCACCGCGCCGATGTTCCCTGGGTGCGAAGTCTCTATCAGGACGATACGAATGGAATCCAACATGGCGGCGAAGCCTACCGAAAACCGGCAAACGGGGGAAGCATTGATTCCTGTCAACCGCAGCACTTGAAAAAATCGTAAAAGCGCCCTTACTATTTGAGCGCCAAGCTGTTTTACCAACCAACGAACGAGGAGCAAGCATGAGCAAACTGATCAAGACGATTGCGGCCGCGGCCATCGCCGGTTCCGCCCTGATGGCGGCATCCAGCGCCAACGCCTGGTGGGGGGACGACTGGGACGGCCCGTGGGATGGCGGCCCTTACTGGGGCGGTCCCTACTGGGGCGGCCCATGGGCCTATGGCTACCCCTATGGCTATCCATACGGAGGCTATGCCTACCCCTATGGATACAGCTATCCGGGCTATGGTTATGGTTACACCTACCCCGGCTACAGCTACCCGGGGTACGCCACGCCGGGCACCAGCGCCAAGAGCACCGCGCCTTCCGCCAGCAGCTCGGCCGCATCGAGCGGTAACTGAGCCGCCTTCCGGCACAATAAAGCCGGCCAGCGAAACCCGCCGGCCGGCTTTTTCATGCCTGCGAAAATCCCGTGCGTAATGCCAACGCACGGAATCCCCGGAGACTTACTGGGCGCTCGGCGCCGACTGCGCGGGAGGAGCCGGCGGCGCGGGCGGAGCCGGCGGCTGCATCATGCCCGGAGCATAACCGCCGTATGGCATCGGCGGCGCGCCATAGTAACCCGGATAACCATAGCCATAGGGACCGTAACCGTTGTAGCCATAACCCCGGCCATAACCATAGCCGTTGCCATAACCGCTGCCACTGCCACGACCGCTGAAGCTCATATTGAAGTCGCCGGAACCGGAACCGGTGCCGTTCCCCCAGCCGTTGCCCCAACCGTTGCCGCTGTTATTGCCCCAACCGCCATCGTTCCAGGGACCCCACCAGGCATTGGCGCTGGACATGGCGAACAGGGAAGCCGATGCAAGTGCGGTAACCGCAACGATCTTGCTGAATTTTTTCATCGTCGTTTTTTCCTCGAAATGATAGGCGAAATAGAGTCCGCGGCGCCTGGCGAAGCAACGCTGGTGCGATGTACTGGCCATGTCGGAAATCCCCCGCGCTTGGCGGGCGCGGAAAACTGCACTGAATACAGCCGAATACCGGCTTTCGCTTCAGTGCCCGGGCAACGGAGCAGTGATCTCGCCGTCAGCCCAAGCGATGCGGAGCATGTCTCATGCATGCCCGATCGAGTATAGGCCGCTTGCGCCCCGGAAGCGAACAGTATTAACGTTTCACCAAATGGCGATGAAATGATCGGAAATGCCACGGAACGCGACATGCGATTTCAGCGCATTTCCCACATGACTGACCCGCAATTCTCACCAGCGTTCGTAACGAGACGGATCCAGGGTGCGTCCTGGGTGGCTTTCGCGACCGAGGAGCGCGCAGGCATGGCCGACACGACGTCGAGCACTCCGACCGGGCGAAAGCCAGCCAGGGCGTGCCATTGGGTCGTCGCAGTAGCAAGGATGGTGAGAAATGCGGGCTAGGCGCCTATCTTGCGATCCCGCAGGCGATAACGATGCGCTCCGAGAAAACTCAATGCATCCTGCAGATTGGCGCGAATCACCGGGTTCGGTCCGTCCAGCCAGCGCGCGAGCTGGCGGAAGCAGACCTCGATCTCCCGCCCCCGCAATTCGGCCCGCAGAGGCAGACGGGCCGCCAGACTCAGGAACGGCTCGTAAGGCGCCAGTTCGACGCCCCGAAACGGAGCCCGCGCGCGCGCATGACGTGGACAATGGCGATAGTGCCGCGCGGCACAATCGGCACAGGCCAGGTCGGGCGCGCGCGCAAGCTGACGCACCCTCCAACAAACCGCGCGCGCCGCCTCGAGCGACAACGGAAACCCCAGCAAGGTGGCCATATGAAAACGCTGCGCCGGAGTCAGGCATTGGGCTCGATAGCCGTGCAGCGAAAAATCGGCCTGCCGCGCCTGTCCGCCCAGCCAGTGGGCGGCGGTCTCGGCATAGCGCGAGGTATGGAACAACAGCTCGTGCATGCACGGTCCCCAGTCCGGGTTCAGGCGCAGGGAAGGATAGCCACAGAGATTCATGTCTCGGCTCAATCAGGCATGTATACTCGTCGCCCATGAATTTTCGGATTTTCGAAACCGCTCCTCGCGCCCGTGGGCCAAGCGCGGAAGCGAGTCATAGCCCATGCCATGACGAGTTTCCGCAACAACGCCCACGGGTGCGCGGGGCGGTCGCAATGGCCGAAAGTTCATGGGCGACGAAATCTACTGATCTATAATTATAGCTGCCTATTCACATCCTGCGCGGTGCCACAATGAGTTTCGAACGTTACGATATCTTCTTCTCGGGCCAGATCCTGCCAGATCAACAGCCTGAAGAGGTACGAAAACGGCTCGGCAAGCTGTTCAAGGCCAGTGGCAAACAGCTCGACCGCCTGTTCAGCGGACGTCCGATCCGTATCAAACACAATGTGGACATGGATAAGGCGATCCGCTACCGGGTGATGTTTCGAGACATCGGCGCCCTGATCGACATCCGCCCGATCGAACCCACCCAGGCAACGAGCGACGAAACGCGGGAGCCGGTGCGCGAGCCATTGCGGGCGCCGCAACGGATCCCCGACCTGGAGCTGCTGCCACCCCATACCGGAAGCCTTGAAGACTGCGCGCCGCGGGCGCCCGCTGCGCCATCGCCAGGCATCCCGGAATGGACCCTCGATACGCCCGGCGCCCTTATCGATACCCGCCCGCCGCCACCTCCGGCGGCGATCGACACCAGCGGCCTCAGCGCCCTGCCACCCAACAGCGGCTCGCTGGAAGAATTCGACGGCTCTCCCGAGCCGGTCGAGCTTCCCGACATCCGCGCGCTCCGCTTGGTCGATTAGCGCCCAATATACTCGTCGCCCATGAATTTTCGGATTTTCGAAATCGTTCCTCGCGCCCGTGGGCCAGGCGCGGAAGCGATCATAGCCCCACTCCATGACGAATTTCCGCAACGACGCCCACGGGTGCCAGGGCGGTCGCAATGGCCGAAAATTCATGGGCGGCGAGTACACAGCACGGGGCCTCCCGACGCCCGAAGACGTTTTTTTGCTACAATGCCGCGGCCGCGTATTCTCAATGATTCGTCATGCCCTACCGCCAGCCCTTGCCTTCCTCGCTGCCGTTTGTCACCGATTTGAACGAGCACGCTCTGCGCGCGCTGCAATGGGAGACCGCCGAACAGCTCGGACTTCCTGTCGCCTTCCGCGACCCCATGGACCTTCCCGCGCCGGAACTATTGGTGATCCCAGCGGGCTGTTTCGAGATGGGCGCCAATCCGGGCGAGTTCGGCGCGCGCGCCGAAGAGATGCCATGCCACTATCAAGCCATCGAGCAACCGTTCTCGATCGGACGCCACACGGTCACTGCCGAAGAATTCGCGGCCTTCACCCGGGACACCGGCTGGCGCTGGAGAGCGGATCTGATCCGCGCCGAAGGCCGTTACCCGGTGATGAATATCCGCATCGCCGATGCAGAGGCCTATTGCGCCTGGCTTTCGCAACACAGCAGCCGACGCTACCGCCTGCCCAGCGAGGCCGAGTGGGAATACGCCTGCCGCGCCGGCACGCGCACACCGTTCTCCTTCGGGGAATCGATCTCGTGCAAGGAGGTGCATTTCAATGCCGCTTTTCCATACGACGAGGCGCGCGCCAACAAACGTTGGTTTCTGCCCCGCTGTGTTCCGATGCCGAAAGCGGTCGAGGTCGGCAGCAAGCCGGCCAACACCTGGGGCCTGCACGAGATGCACGGCAATGTCTGGGAATTCACCCGTGATCCATGGCGGGACAGCCACCGCGAGCGCCAGCGTGACGGCGCCGCGCCGGCGCGCGGACGCAACCGGCGGATCGTGGTTAAGGGCGGCTCGTGGTTCGATGCCGCGGTTTTTGCGCGCAGCGCGGCGCGGCGCCCACGCCTGCGCGATGAACTGGATGTCAACCTGGGTTTCCGGGTCGTGCGCGAACTCGTCTGAACAGGGGATACCGCAACGCTATTGAGTTAATGTGGAAATACCGTAACCACTCAGCCAACCAGCTGAAACGACATCGACCTGAGCAGGCGTAGGCCCGATCAAGTACCGCGGATCGGGCAGCGGCGCGATTTCGCGGCACCGCCTTGGGAAGCATACAGCTTTCAGGATGCACGCCCGGAAGTTTCATAAACGACACGCGTCCTCGCTTGTTTCTTGTTCCCACAAGAAACTTTCTTCCGTTATCCGTAATCCCAGATACGGGACGCCTTCAGAAAATCCCCTGGAAAAACAATAACCTGATCGATCATGTGAATTCATGAAATTTCCAGGTCAGAACCAATCGTCCTCGTCGTTCGCCGGTTTCGAACGCTCGCGCAGAAAGGCGAAGCCCGGCGCGGCGCAGCCCTCCGCCTCATCGCTCGCCGCGCTCCAATCGACCAAGCGCATCACGAAATCCCCGAGGGCATGGGCGCTATGCCCTTTCAACGGTGGATGGGGCGCCTCGTCACCAATCCAAAAAGTGACGACATGCCCGACCTTGCCCTGCTCATCGAACTCGCTCATCTCGATCCGTCGCGCCCGACGCGTGATTCCGCCGACCGCGATCCGCTCACGCCGAAGGAACGAGAGCCGGTAGCGCAGCAGCTCGTCATCGACGGCCACCCGGAAATCGCGTCGGTCACCCGGTTTCCACTCCAGCTCACGCAATAACAGAAACAAGGAGAGGCGATCGAACACCACTTCCCGCGGCAACGGATAGACGCCCGCGGCCGGCAGGTCCGGAACCTTGCCGTCCTCGAGCTCTCTGAGCAGCCGACGCGCATCGGAAAGACGAACAGCGGCCGCCCTCAGGGTTTTCAGATCAACGGGTTTCACCTCCCGTTGAAACCGTTTCATCTGGTGTCGCGGCCAATCGAGCCACAGCAGCCGTTCTTCCAACTCACCGCCCGATTGGTTTTCCAGACCATAGAGCAGGGTATCTCGCGGTCGCCCACGGCGAGTGGAAAACAAGCTCTTCGCGCACAAACGAAACGGGTAGAGGTTTTCGACCAGCCCATAGGGCGCACTGGTTACGGTCAGGCGCGCCGAGCGCCGTCCATCGGCATCGACGCCACCAATCCACAAGCGAACGTCGGCAATCCGCACCTTCTGCATCGCCGAGAAGATCCCCCGATAGCTCAGCTCATAGCGGAAAGCTTCTCCCGCATGCAGCGAGGATGCCAGAAAACCCCACAGCAACAGCCATGACAGTCCAGCTTTTTTCACACAGACTCCAAACCTGGCACAAGATCTGCTTGATATACAGGGTGACGCCAGACAAGGCCAAGAAAACCGCGCCAAAACGCACAATTGGCGCCCAAACCCGGCTATCAGGGAGAAAAACGTGGTCAACCCGATACTGAACGACAAAATTCTGACGAACCCGCGTCATACATCCGACGCCAAGCGCCAAGAATCCGGCGGAAGCGTCGTCAAGGAATCGACGATTGCACACGCAGACCACGATGACCGCGCCACCATCCGGCTCCAGACGCCCCCCTCCGGCAAACCCCAGCCAACGCGCACCGCCAATCCGATCACCGATGCGGCTGAAGCGGCACGCACGGTCGCGCGCTTGGGCCAACAGATGGCGCGCAATCAACCACGGGCCCTGGAAGCGTTTTCCGCGATCACCAGCGATCGCGCTGAACGCGCCCTGGCCGGCCCACCGTAGCCCGCGAGGTCACGAATCCCCTACTCCGGCGGCTTTTCCGAGTTGCTCTCCATTATCCCGGCTGGGGCGACCCACGCCGGGATTTTTTTGCCCATGAGCCGACTTCAGCAGCGATCCTGACCAAGGGGACGAGGGGTAGTCGCAGCAGCCGAAGATTCATGGGCGGCGAGTATATAATGAATGCCACTCAGCCATCGGAGATCCGAGATGCCCCCCAGCACCCGTTACCTGCCATGGCTGTTGCTCGCCTTCTATCTGCTCGCCTCGATCGGCGCAAGATGCCTGTCCCCGGGCAACGCCCCGGCGGGAACGCTCGAGCTGCCGAACAGCGGCCTGCGCTTTCAGCCGGCGCCCCCGTTCAGCGATCATCCACCGCTTCGATCTCGATCCGTTCCAGATTCCCCAGCCGGACCAGGCGACCATCGAGGGTTTTGAATCCGCGCTCGTCGACATCACCTTCATACGCCAGATAGACGGCTTCCTTTCCCGTTTCCGGATCGATCACGCGCACGCTGACTACCGGCCGTATCGCCCACCAGGCGTAGGAGACATAGCCCGCGAACGCAAGCAGCATGAGCGCAGCCAGAAACAGCCCGGCGTTGCGACAACGCTTGTCGGACGAACAAACGGGATACACCGGCGCCTCGGCGAATGCCCGCGCGCGCCGCTGGCGAAAACGGATCACCAGATAGACCGCCCCCGCGACCAGCAACGTCAACAAGATCTTTTTCAGCATGGCAGAGCGGACCACCCACAACGACTCGACACGCCGCTCAGTGTAACCCCACGCAGCGGAAAAAACAGCATCGAGGCGCACCACACTCCCAGCGCAGACGGGCCTTGACATCCCCCCCTAGGGCTTATCGCGCCGATCCGGGCACTGAAAAACTGGTACTGGTATCGGTAATGGGCCGGGCTGTTCAAATATAGAAGCGCGGATTCATCTCACAAGTGCAACGGGTGGGTCAATCCCGAAGAATACCTGATTGGGCTGATCATGAACCTGCTGGATGATCGGGGCAAAGCGGCATGAGCGTGTTTCGATGGGTTTTGCTGTGCTCAGCCCGGTCCGGCATAGGCAAGACAGGCTTTAACATGGGCGGGCACGGGTTTTATATACCCGTCGCCCATGAATT
>JALVEB010000123.1 GCA_027008705.1 Sedimenticola sp.
ATCGGCCTGCTCGGCGAATACGTTGGCCGTATCCTGGTGCAGTCGCGTGGGCGGCCGCGTTACCTGGTCGGCTGCGTGCTCTCGAAGGAACATGATGATGACAAGGGCTGCCCATCATGACAGCGGCTGGCCGCGCGGTGGTGTTCGCCTACCATGATGTCGGCGTGCGCTGCCTGTCGATGCTGCTTGCCCATGAGGTCGAGGTCGCGCTGGTGGTCACCCATGAAGACGATCCCGGAGAGAACGTCTTCTTCGCGAGCGTCGCCGGGCTTGCCGGGCTGGCGGGCATCCCGGTGGTCACGCCGCGCCAAGCCAACACCCCGGAACTCAAAGCGCGCCTGCGCGCCCTCCGACCCGATTGGTTGTTCTCGTTCTATTATCGCCATCTGCTCGATGAAGAGTTGTTGGCGACGCCACGCGCCGGCGCCTTCAACCTGCATGGCTCGCTGCTGCCGAAATACCGTGGCCGGGCGCCGGTCAACTGGGCGGTGTTGCACGGCGAGCGCGAAACCGGCGCGACCCTGCATCGCATGGAGCCCAAGCCCGATGCCGGCGCCATCCTCAGCCAGCGGCGCGTGCCGATCCTGCCGAACGACACCGCTCACCAGGTGTTCGCCAAGGTCGTCGTCGCCGCCGAGCTGGCATTGGAGGACGCCTTGCCCGGGATTCTTGCCGATGACATCGTGGAAACTCCGATGGACCTCGCTGCTGGCAGTTACTTCGGTGGCCGGCGTCCCGAGGACGGCCGGATTTCATGGCATAATGGCGCCTGGGAGATCCACAACCTGATACGCGCGGTCGCGCCGCCCTATCCCGGCGCCTTCACCGAGCTGGCGGGCGGCGGCAACCGCCTGCAACTGCTCGGCAGCTATTACCGCAACGAACCGGCCAAGGGCGCCGCGCCCCGCATCTACTGGGAGCAGGGCGCCTGTCATGCCGATTGCATCGACGGCCGGCGTCTGCGCCTGACGCGGCTCGCGCTGGACGGCGAGCCGCTCGACGAGGCCGCCTTTCGCGCGCGTTTCGGCGCGCGGTTGCTGTTCGACCAACCCGGAAAACCCACCTGAATGGAGAGTGCATGAATATCCTGATCCTTGGTGTCAACGGCTTTATCGGCCACCACTTGTCGCAGCGCATCATCGATACCACCAGCTGGAACGTCTACGGAATGGACATGGCCAGCGACCGCGTCGCCGGGTTATTGGATCACGAGCGCTTCCATTTCTTCGAGGGCGATATCACCATCAACCACGAGTGGGTCGAATACCACATCAAGAAGTGCGACATCCTGCTGCCGCTGGTCGCGATCGCAACGCCAGCGACCTATGTCAAGAACCCGCTCGCGGTGTTCGAGCTGGATTTCGAGGCCAACCTGCCATTGATCCGCGCCTGCGTGAAGCATCACAAGCGGGTGCTTTTCCCCTCCACCTCCGAGGTCTACGGCATGTGCGAGGACGAACAGTTCCATCCGTATGAATCCAAACTGGTGCTCGGGCCGATCACCAAGCCGCGCTGGATCTACTCCTGTTCCAAGCAACTGCTCGACCGCGTGATCGCCGCCTATGGCCAGCAGGCCGGGCTGCGCTACACCCTGTTCAGGCCATTCAACTGGATCGGCGAGGGGCTCGACAGCCTGCACACCGCAAAAGAGGGCAGTTCACGCGTGGTCACCCAGTTTCTCGGTCATATCGCGCGGGGCGAGCCGATCCAACTCGTCGATGGCGGGCTTCAGCGGCGCAGCTTTACCGACGTCTCCGATGGCATCTCGGCGCTGATGAAGATCATCGAAAACCCCGATGACCGCGCCGATGGCAAGATCTACAACATCGGCAATCCGGCCAATGATCTCTCGATCCGGGAGCTTGCCGAGCTGATGCTCGAGATCGCCCGGGAGTTTCCCGAATACCAACCCGGCGCCGCGCGCACCACCCTGGTGGAAACCTCATCCGGAAAATACTATGGCGAGGGCTACCAGGATATCCAGACCCGTGTGCCCTGGATCGAGAACACCCAAGCCGAGCTCGATTGGACGCCGAAAGTCGATGTCCGCGACGCGCTGCGCGCGATCTTCGCCGCCTACCGCGACCAGGTCGCCGAGGCGCGCGCCCTGATCGACCGCTGAGCACGCCCGATGCGCATCGGACTCAAGGTCGATGTCGATACCCTGCGAGGCACCCGCGAGGGGGTTCCGGCCCTGTTGCGTCTGTTCGACGAATACGACGTCAAGGCCACCTTCCTGTTCAGCCTTGGCCCGGACCACACCGGGCGCGCGTTGAAGCGCGTATTCCGCCCCGGCTTTCTGAGCAAGGTCGGGCGCACCTCGGTGGTCAGCCACTATGGCATCCGCACCTTGCTCTACGGCACCCTGCTGCCGGGGCCGGACATCGCGCGCCATGCCGGCGACGAGATGCGCGCCGTGCGTGATGCCGGTCATGAGGTCGGGGTGCACTGTTATGACCACATCAAGTGGCAAGATCATGTCGCCTACAAAGACGCCGAGTGGACGCGGCGCGAGTTTCGCCGCGCGGTCGAGGCCTTCGAGCGGGTGTTTGGTGAAAAACCGCGCACCCACGGCGCCGCGGGTTGGCAGATCAACCCCGAGGTCTTGCGGCTTGAGGAAGAATACGGCATGGACTACGCCAGCGACGGGCGCGGGCGCACGCCCTTTCTGCCACGCCTGCAAGATGTCAGCAGCCGCGTGCCCCAGATCCCGACCACGCTGCCCACCCTGGACGAGCTGATCGGTGTCGGCGATATCACCGAGAAAAACGTGCACGAATACGTCTTCGTCGAAAGCCAGAAACCGCTGCCATTCCACGTCTACACCCTGCATGCCGAGCTGGAAGGCATGAAACTGCTGCCGGTGATGGAGAAACTCCTGGTCATGTGGA
>JALVEB010000124.1 GCA_027008705.1 Sedimenticola sp.
CCCGGTTTCGCCAGCGGTAATGGCCGGCCATCTGCTCGATGACCTGATCGCTTTTCTCGAACGCCTGCGCGCGGGCGCGCCCGATGCGCCGTGCGCCTTTCATGGCGAGGCGCGCGGCGCCGATGACGCGGCCTATCACGACATGGCCGACCTGTTTGGCTTTCGCGGGCCGGACGAGGTCTTCGAGTATCGCTGCGATGTGGAAGGCAAGCATGATCTGCGCGCCGCCTTCCAGCGCTTTGCGGTACGCGCGCCGCGCTTTCTGGACGGCGAGCATCCCACCCGCGCCAGCTATTACCGGCCCGGCTCGCTGGATGCCAGCATTGCCCCGGCGCGTACCGTCTATACCGGCAACTATGTGCTGAATATGGATGCGCTGGAGTTCTTCATCCCGTTCGCCACCCTGCGCCTGCGCATGGCCGGGCCGGTGCTTGGGCGCATCGCGCGCGCCGAGCTCGGCGCGGCCTTTGTCTCGGCCAACCTGCCGTTGTTGCACAAGCGCACCCATGACGCTGTAGGCCGCTCGGAGTTTCGCCCCGGGGTGGAGCATGGCCGGGCCGGGGTCGATCTCAGCGGCGAGTTCGAGCGCCAGTTCTTCGGCGATGTGATGTTGTTCAGTATCGAGGCGCTGTGCGAGCAGGGCTACCCGGGCCGTTTGCCTCCGCGCGATGCGCTGCAAGCCCTCGTCGAGGACACCAGCGAGCGCCTGCGCGCGCGCTATGCCGCCAGGCAACGCGATATCGCCCAGCGCCTGGAGCGTGCCAGCGAGCTGGCCGGCGCGCCCGACGCCTGGTGGAACCAGGATCCGGACAGCGCTGCCGCGGCGGCCCGCTTGCAAGGGTTCCTCGCCGATCTGCGGCGCAACTTCAGCGCCGGTTCGGGCGGTTGCCGCCAGGTGGAGGACGACGCCCACCGCGCCGCGCGCCTGCGCGAGATCCGCGAGGCCATACTCGCATTGCGCGATGATCGCGAGGCCTGGCGCGCGGCGCTGGCGCGCATCGCGGGGCAGGCGTGAGCGGCGCGGCCAGGATCAAACTCTGGTTGCACCGGCGGCGACGCCCGGCGCGCTATGCCTGGCTGCCGCAACTGCTGGCCACCGAACGGCTTTCGGCGGAGCAGTTGATGGCGTTGCGCCAGCGTCGTCTGGAACGGCTGGTGCGCTTCGCGCGCGCTGAAAGCGCATACTATCGCGAGGCGCTGGCGGCGCTGGATGATGGCGATGGGATTGAGATCGAGCGTCTGCCAGTGCTCGAGAAGGCCACGCTGCGCGCGCGCCGTGACGAGATCCGCGTTGCCGCGCGTGCCGGTGTTGGCGCGCGTCTGGCGCATACCGGCGGCTCCACCGGCAAGCCGCTGTCGTTCTGGATCGATGACGACAAGATCGAGCGCATGCGCGCCGGCATGATGCGCGGCTACCGCTGGTGTGGCTGGGAACCGGGCGAGAAGATCCTGAACTTCTGGGGCGCGCAGCAGGATCTCAAGCGCGGGCCGGGGCGGCGCTGGCGTGATTTCATCGCCGCCGAGCGCACCGTTGGCGCCTGGGAGTTCGGCGCGCGCGAGCTGGATGCCTGGGTCGCGCTGATCCGCTCATGGCGGCCCGTGGTGTTGCAGGGCTACGCCTCGGTACTCGCCGAGGTCGCGCGCCATGTACGCCGCCGCGGTCTGCGCCTGCCGCCGCTGAAGGGCGTCTATTCCACCGCCGAGGTCTTGCACGATGCCCAGCGCGAGGTGATTGAATCCGCCTTCGGCTGCCAGGTATTCAATCAGTATGGCAGTCGCGAGGTGCCGAATATCGCGCTCGAATGCCGCCACCACAACCTGCATGTCTTCAGTGACCTGGTGTGGCTGGAGTCGGACCCCGCGCGGCGCTTCCTGGTGACCTCGCTGAGCGATTACCAGATGCCGTTCATCCGCTACGCCAACGGCGACAGCGGACGCCTGAAGCCGGGCGCTTGCCCCTGTGGCTCGCCGTTTCCGATGATCGAGATGGAGCTGTGCCGGGCCAACGACATCCTCATCACCCCGGGCGGGCGGCGGGTCTATCCCTCGTGGTTCGTGCACCTCCTTGACGGGGTGGCGGGCGTGCGCCAGTTCCAGTTCCATCAGCAGGCGGCCGATGCCATCTGCCTGCGCCTGGTGCTGGATGCCCCTCTTGATGAAGCTGTTGCGCGGCGCCTGCGGCAACGGGTGGCCGCCGAACTGGGCCAGCATCTGCGCATCGAGCCGGTTGAGCGCATCCCGCGTGGCGCCTCGGGGAAACATCGTTTCGTCATCGCCAGCTAACGCTCGTCACGCGGGGTGGCATCTGGGCGGGTGACTAGGGCAATCCCACTTAAATGCCATTGACTCGGCAGGGCGTAGGCCCGATCAAGCGCAGCGGATCGGGCAACGGCGCGATTGCGCGGCACCGCCGCAGCCGGTTCCGCTGCGCTTGAACCGGCCTACAGCGGTTTTTTTGCAATGTGGGCGTAGGCCCGATCAAGCGCAGCGGATCGGGCAACGGCGCGATTGCGCGGCATCGCCGCAGCCGGTTCCGCTGCGCTTGAACCGGCCTACAGCGGTTTATTGCCATGCGGGCGTAGGCCCGATCAAGCGCAGCGGATCGGGCAACGGCGCCAAGCCTTTGAAATCAGGAAACGCCAAGCGAAATGAAGCGCGATTGCCCTGGGCGGGTGACGCATTTCGGTTGATCCGGCGCAAAACGCTTCGCGCGGGTCTGTGTTCAAATAGGTATTGAACTGTCTTGGCTTTTCGGTGTAAGCTTATTGATAATCGTTATTATTATTAGAGTAATCCAGAACACTATGGAATTCCAAGCATTGTCCGAGGTTCGGCCCGGACACCGGGTGCGCCTGGTTTCGATCAATGGCGGGCGGCGCTTCACGCG
>JALVEB010000125.1 GCA_027008705.1 Sedimenticola sp.
CGTCAACTACGGCTTCCGGCTTGCCCGAGGTCCTGAGCTCAAGCCAGCCCAGCCAGGAGGAGCCGGCGCGGCATCGGGTCAGCCAGAGCGAGGGACGAGCGAGGCAGACCCGATGCCACGCCGGCGAAGGTAAAGCGTAGGGCGTAGGCGCGGTTGCGCGGCGCCGCCGCAGCCGGTTCCGCTGCGCTTGAACCGGCCTACAGCGGTTTATTGCCATGCGGGCGTAGGCCCGATCAAGCGCGGCGGATCGGGCAGCGGCGCAATTGCGCGGCCGCGTCGCAGCCGGTTCCGCTGCGCTTGAACCGGCCTACAGCGGTTTTTCGCAAAGCGGCGCAGGCCCGATCAAGCGCGGCGGATCGGGCAGCGGCGCGATTGCGCGGCCTCGCCGCAGCCGGTTCCGCTGCGCTTGAACCGGCCTACAGCGGTTTTTCGCCATGCGGGCGCGGCCCGATCAAGCGCGCCGGATCGGGCAGCGGCGCTGAAACCAAGAGAGGGGCGATGCCACGGGCATGGTTTACGCTGGGGCGGGTTTTGGTTATATTCTGATTTCCTTGTTGATGGGGTGGTGACGTGGCAGCCAGCAACACCGCGAGATCGTTCGACACGCGGGTCGACGATTGTGTCGAGCAGATCTGTGAGAAGGGTTGTCGTCGGGTCGGTGAGGACATTCGCGCGCTCGAGCGCGGTCGGGTTCCGCCTGAGGCGCGTCACCTGGACGCCGAGGAACGAGCCTGCGTGTTGCTCGAGTTGAAGGCCATCATGGCCGTTTATGGAGCGGCTTGTCCGATGGATCGGTCGCGCTGACTCCGGGTCGTTTCCCCTTTTCCGCATCCGCCAGTCTTACCGGAATCCCGATGATCGAAGAACAGATAGCCGCCGAACTCGGCGTGGCGCCGGCGCGTGTGCGCGCGGCGATCGGTTTGCTCGACGATGGCGCCACGGTGCCCTTTATCGCGCGTTATCGCAAGGAGGCCACCGAAGGGCTCGATGATGTTCAGTTGCGCCGCCTGGAAGCGCGTCTGATCTATCTGCGTGAGTTGGCCGAGCGGCGCGAGGCGGTGATCAACCGCATCCGTGAGCAGGGCAAGCTGACCCCGGATCTGGAGAGGGCCTTGCGCGAGGCCGATACCAAGGCGCGCCTGGAGGATCTTTATCTGCCCTATAAGCCGAAGCGCCGCACCCGGGCCCAGATCGCGCGCGAGGCCGGTCTGGAGCCTTTGGCGATGGCGTTGCTCGATGATCCGGAACAGGCGCCAGAGGCGCTCGCCGGGGCGTATGTGAATCACGATCGGGGGATCGCGGATGTCGGCGCGGCGCTCGAAGGCGCGCGCCAGATCCTGATCGAACATTTCGCCGAGGATGCCGGTCTGCTCGGCGAGTTGCGGGAGTATCTTTGGAACAAGGGCGTATTGCATTCCCGCCTGGTGGAAGGCAAGGAGTCGGAAGGACGCAAGTTTTCCGATTACTTCGATTATCAGGAGCCGGTTGCCCGAATCCCGTCGCATCGGGCGCTGGCGTTGTTTCGTGGCCGTGCCGATGGGGTGTTGGCGCTGGAACTGCAAGTCGATGAAGACGCGCCCGATCCGAAGCCGGCCGAGCGCCGCATCGCCGCGCGTTTCGGCATCGCCGGGCGGGGGCGCGCGGCCGATGCCTGGTTGCTCGAGACGGTGCGCCGGGCCTGGCGGGTGAAGTTGTTCACCCATCTCGACCTGGATCTGAAGATGCGTTTGCGTGAACAAGCCGAGGCCGCCGCGATCGAGGTGTTCGCCGCCAATCTGAAGGATTTGCTGCTGGCCGCGCCGGCCGGCCATCATCGCATCATCGGCCTGGACCCGGGGTTGCGCACCGGGGTGAAGGTCGCGGTGGTCGATGAGACCGGCAAGGTGTTGGCCAGCGAGACCATTCACCCTCATCCCCCGCGCCGCCAGTGGGATGCCGCGATCGCGGCCCTGGCCACGCTGGCGCGGCGTCATGGCGCGACTCTGCTGTCGATCGGCAATGGCACCGCCTCGCGCGAGACCGAGCGTCTTGCGCGCGATCTGGCGCGGCGCCATCCCGGGCTGGGGTTGCGTTTCGTCGTGGTTTCCGAGGCCGGCGCTTCGGTTTACTCGGCCTCCGAGCTGGCCTCGCAAGAGTTGCCGGCGATGGATGTCTCGCTGCGTGGGGCGGTGTCGATTGCGCGCCGTCTGCAGGATCCGCTCGCCGAGCTGGTGAAGATCGAGCCGAAGGCGATCGGCGTCGGCCAGTACCAGCACGATGTCGATCAGGCCCGCCTGGCGCGCAGTCTCGAGAACGTTGTAGAGGATTGCGTGAACGCGGTCGGGGTTGATGTCAACACCGCCTCGCCGGCGTTGTTGCGCCAGGTATCGGGCCTGAATCGTTCACTTGCCGACAAGTTGGTGGCTTACCGCGACGCCGTCGGCGCGTTCCGCAGCCGGCGCGAGCTGTTGAAGGTGCCGCGCCTTGGCGCCAAGACCTTCGAACAGGCCGCGGGCTTCCTGCGCATCCCCGACGCGGACGATCCGCTCGACGCCTCGGCGGTGCATCCCGAGGCCTATGGCGTGGCCCGGCGCATCGCCGAGCGCCACGGTCGCGAGGTCGGCGAGTTGATCGGTGACCGGGATTTTCTGCGCGGCCTGAATCCGGCCGATTACACCGACGAGCGGTTCGGCGTGCCCACGGTGCGCGATATCATCGCCGAGCTGGAGAAGCCCGGGCGTGATCCGCGCCCTGAATTCAAGAGCGCCCGGTTTCGCGAAGGGATCGAAAAACCGGCCGATCTCGAACCCGGCATGGTGCTCGAGGGCGTGGTCACCAACGTTACCGATTTCGGCGCTTTCGTCGATATCGGTGTGCACCAGGACGGCCTGGTGCATGTCTCCGCGATGGCCGGGCGCTTTGTTCGCAATCCGCGCGAGGTGGCGCGCGCTGGCGATGTGGTCAGGGTCAAGGTGATGTCGGTCGATCTGGAACGCCAGCGCATCGGGCTGAGCATGCGGCTGGAAGACACGCCCGGAGAACAGCCCGCCGCGCGCAAGCCCGCGGCGCCGGCCAGGCCGCGCAAGGGAGGGAAGCCCCGGCGCGGGGAGGCGAAAAAGGCCGGGAACGCCTCGGCCAAGCCGCAAGGCGCAATGGCCAATGCGCTGGCGGGCGCGTTGCGCAAGGGTTCCCGCTGAGGCCGCTTACGGGCCCTTTATCGCGCGCTGTGCGTTGGTCCGATCAAGCGTGGGTGGCATCGGGCCGCGGGCTCACAAGCCCTGCATCGCGCGCCAACTCTGTAGATCGGGGTAGCTCTTGTAGGCGCCGCTGGTGATGAACTTCAGCACGTTCGACAGCCGGATCAGGCGCACTACCGAGTCGACGCGCAGGATTTCCTTTCCCTGTTCATCAAAGAAGATCAGCGTGGGGGCATAGAACAGGCCCAGTTTTTTGGCCCAGGCGCGCGCCGTGGTGCGTTCGCCGGAGGGCGTGACCACCGGCGTATCCGACCACATGTCGAGCTGTACGCTCTCTATCGAGGAGAGCCGCTTCTGCACCGATGCCTTGCGCAACGGGCCGCTGTGCAAGACATCGCAGGCGTGGCAATCCCCCTGCTCGAAGAATACCGCCAGCGGCTTGTCGGCCGGGAAATGGCTTCGGTCCAGCATATACGGAGGTCGTTCGAAGAAATCCTCTTCGTTCAGATCGCCGGGTTCGAAGATCCGTGTATGGTCGCCGCGTTCGAGGTAGGTGGCGAAGGATTCGTGGCGGTAGAAACCATCGACGACATACTCCAGCGCGGCGCGAAACTGGTAGGGCGGATAGTAGCCCCGCAGGCGGAATACCAGCTTGCCGTGGGCGTTGTAGAACAACAGCGAGGGCGTGAAGTTGGTGTGCATCGCGATCGCGTACTCGCGTTGGGTCATCGTCTTGCCGTCCGGCGTGGTGACCTCTTCCACGCTCCAGATATCGATCGGGATGACATCGAAATGGGCGCGTGTGTAGCCGACGATATCCTCCAGGCCGAAATCGATCTGCATCAGTTTCAGGCAGTAGGGACAGCGTTGTTGGCCGAAGTAGACGATGATCCCGGTTTTGCCCGCCTCGACGGCTTCCGCGAGATCGTCGCCCAGGTCCAGAAAGCTCTCCTTGAACCAGTCCGGATGTTGCACGGTGTTTTCCAGCGGCACATCGCTGAATTCGTAGATCTCCGCGTCATCCGGTTCGGACGCGGGCAATGACAGGCTGCCTACGAGCAACAGCAGCAACAACAGCTTCTTCAATGCAGGTCCAGATGATGGTTGACGAGGAACAGGGCGGCCAGGCTGCGCGCCTCGGTGAATTCCGGATGATCGAGCAGACCGGCCAGATCGTTTCTCGGCCAGGGAATCACCTCGGGCGGCTCCGGTTCGTCGCCCGGAAGCGGGGCCGGATCCAAGCCCGTGGCCAGCACCACATGGGTGCGATGATCGATGTAGCCGGGCGAAACGCTCAGGGTGCGCAGCAAAACAGGGTGCTGGGCCGAGAAACCGGTTTCTTCCCGTAACTCGCGGTTCGCGGCGTGGATCGGCTCCTCGCCGTCCTCCAGCACCCCTTTCGGGAAGCCCAGTTCATAACGTTGGGATCCGGCGCCGAATTCCCGCACCAGCAGGAAGCGATTTGCCTCGTCCACCGCCACCACCAGGACCGATTGGTCGAAGTCTCCGAAGATCCGTTCATAGACCCGCCGCTCGCCGTTCGAGAAACTCAGTCGCAACTCTTCTATATTGAACAGGCGCGAACGGGCGACGATTTTCCGGCTCTCTATGCGTGGCGGCTTTCTGGACATAGAATGCGTCGATCTCAACCCCGGGGAAGCTCCGATGTTCCCCGCGATGCGGAACTCTGTCAATGGCCGATCGACAAGCAACTGACTGGCGTCAGATCGATACCATCCTGCTGGATATGGATGGCACCCTGCTGGACCTGCATTTCGACAACCATTTCTGGTTGGAGCATGTGCCCAGGCGTTATGCCGAGGCGCGCGGCATCGACGTGGAAGAGGCCCGGAAAGCGCTGAAAGCCCAATACCGGGCGATCGAAGGGACGTTGGACTGGTACTGCCTCGATCACTGGTCCGGGGTTCTCGGCCTGGATATCGCGATGCTGAAGCAAGAGGTCGACCACCTGATCCAGGTACACCCCTATGTGCCGGCCTTTCTGGCGCGGGCGCGCGGCCTGGGCAAGCGCTTGGTGTTGCTGACCAACGCGCATCAGAAATCGCTGGCGTTGAAGATGGAGAAAACCCGCCTCGCGGGGTGTTTCGATGCCGTCATCAGCGCGCACGACCTCGGCCTGCCGAAAGAGGATCCCGCCTTCTGGGAGCGACTGGCCCGGATCGAGCCATACGACCGGCAACGCACCCTGTTCATCGATGACAGTCCGGCGGTGCTGGAGTCCGCGCGCGGCGCCGGGATCGCCCATCTGATCGCGATTCAGCGTCCCGATTCCCGCCAGCCCCCGCGTGAGATTGCGGATTTTCCGGCGATCGACGATTTTTCCGCGTTGTTGGAGACGATGCCCCCGTCATTTCGTTGATATATAGGATATTACTTCCTTTTTTCGTTTCGTTGGTGGTCTTTGGGTTGGTTTATAACAGGTTGTTTTATAAGGAATCGATCCGAGACGGGGGCAATCTTTACATGATCTGGGTCAATTGTTATGTTTTTTTTCAATTAGGGGCTTGCAAAAAGATTAGAACATACTAATATAGTAATCATCTTGAAGCAGACAACAGAGGAGCAGTAACCATGTTTGCAGCAATCTTTGCAGTAGCTCTGGCCTTGGGTGGAACCTTGGTCGCAACCGACGCCGATCACGACGCCCTGGTCGCGGCTCAGATGAAGCAGGCGCAGCAGGTCCAGATGGATGTGGCCGCCAGCCGCCAGGACATCGATACCGGTGAGCTTGGCTGGTAAATAGCGCAGGCATTTCTTTCGGAATGCCGTAGGTCAAGAAATCCTTCGCTTCCCGTCTCATCGACGGGCAAAAGGGAGAAAGCCCGACAGCTGACAAGCTGTCGGGCTTTTTTTTGTGCTTCTTGTGGGGATTCTCATTTTTTCCTCGGAAAGGATGAAAAAAAGTGTACTCCGCCTCGATTTCGGCACAATGTGATGTGGTTTGCCTTATTTGGGGCTATCCTAGGTGGAAAGGGGCCTCTCGTTTTTATTACGCTTTGGCTTCAATGGAATCATGCATTGGATTCAAGGTCATTTTTGAGATGAGATTAGCTTGGTTGTCCTTGATGATCGTGGCGGTCGGTGTGCTGCTGTTCTGGCGCGCGTCGCACGTTTCGCACCCGGTCGCGCCGAAATCGCGTGCCGGGGTGGTCGTGTCGAAGGATACTGGCTCCGGCGTCGATACAGAGCGTGGGCAAGGCGAATCGCGCGCCTCGTCGCGGGCGCCGGCCCGCTGGGATCCTCAGCCATCGTCGGAAGACTATTTGGCCTGGCGGCCGGTCGATGGGCCGATGGAGATACCCGATTCGTTGCCGCCGGATGTCGAGGCCGCCTTCGTCGATGCCAGTGATCTGGATGTGGAGTCCCTGTCGCCGGGCATGCGGCTTGCGTTCCCGATTCCGCAAGAGTCGCGTGTCTACTCCGGTCAGGTGAAGGAGACGCACCGGCGATTCGGGAATCGGGTGGCGGTGGTCACCGGCCAGCTCGCGGGCGAGCGGCCGTTCGCCAGTTTTTCGATCGTCGATGACGGTTCGATCGCGTTGGCGACGGTGGCCACCGGGCAGAACGTCTATCAGATCGAAATCGACCGGCGGACCGGCATCGGCACGGTGCTCGACGATCGTCAGTTCGACCGTTTCCGGCGCGTGGACGATGGCTTGTTGCCTCCGCAACGAAATTGACGGTGCGCGGGGGCGTGGCGTTTCCGAAAAAACAGATACAGATACCAGAGGAAGATTAGGGTGAGAATGCGTTTCCAGACAATCCTGGCCGCGTGGGCCTTGCTGTTCGCCTTCATCGGCGTGGCCCATGCCGTTACTACCATCGATGTGTTGGTGCTTTACGCGCCGTCGATCACCTCCGCCGAGACGCGGGCGGCGTCGATGGAGACCTATGCCAACCAGGCGTTGGCGAACAGCGGCTCTGACATCCGTTTTCGCGTGGTCCATGTGCAGCCGTTCGATATCCCGAACGCCAAGACGGACGAGACCACGCTCAACGCGGTGCTCAATAATGCCCAGGTCAACACCTTGCGCAGTCAATGGGGCGCCGATCTGGTCAGTTATATGACGCCGACCGGTCCCTGGTGCGGCTTGGCCTATCTGTCACCGGGCGATCCGACGAGCGGGAATCTCTATTCCTATGCCAAGACCTTGGGCTTCAGCGTCGTCGGGCATAGCTGCATCTCCAGTTTCGCCCATGAGTTGGGGCACAATCTCAGTCTTGGCCATTCCCTTCGTCAGAATTCTCCCGGCAGCGTTTTCGCGTGGGGGCGGGGCTATGGGGTGGACCGTCAGTTCGTCACTGTCATGGCCTATACCTCGGCATTCAGCGCGGGCCGCGTGCAGTACTTCTCCACCCCCGCGGTCAACGAGTGTCGCGGCCTGCCTTGCGGCGTCGATCGCTCGCGCAGCGATGGGGCCGATGGCGCCGGGGCGATCGCAATCACCGGGCCGCAGATCGCGGCCTGGTTCCAGCCGTCGACGCCGCCGCCCGTGAATTCACCCCCTGTCGCGGCCGACGATACCGTCGTTACGCCGGCGGATCGCCCATGGGATATCGATGTCTTGGGGAACGATTCCGACCCCGATGACGATCCCTTGTCATTGCAATCGGTGACCCAGCCCGGGCATGGCAGTCTGAGCGTGAGCGGTAATATCCCGGTCTATACGCCGGATTCCGGTTTCATCGGCGAGGATGCCTTCGACTATGTCGTGGCCGATGTGTTCGGCGCCACGGCGACCGGCAGCGCCCGAGTCCTCGTCGGGCTTGGTTTGGAGTATGAGTATTTCGAGGGTAACTGGTCGTCGTTGCCCGATTTCGATGTGCTGATCCCTGCGAGCAGCGGCCTGGCGGCGAACTTCGATCTCGGACTTGCGCGTCGGAATGACGGTTTCGGTTTTCGGTTCCGTGGTCTGCTGGATATCGCCACGGCGGGGTCCTATACCTTTTTCGTGAACTCCGATGACGGCGCGCAGCTGTTGATCGATGGTGATCTGATCGTCGACAACGATGGTATACATGGCCTGACCGAGGTCTCGGGTGGGCGTTTTTTGTCGGCGGGGGCGCATGATATCGAGGTGCGCTATTTCAACGCGACGGGCAGCCGGATGCTGAACGTCTCGTGGCAGGGGCCGGGTATCGCCAGGCAGTTGATGCCCGGCAGCGTGCTGCGTCAGGGATTTGGTTCCTCGAGCGGGCCGTCGAACGCCGCGCCGGTGGCGAATCCGGATATCGTGTATATCGACACGCCGACGCCGATCGACATCGACGTGCTGGCCAATGACAGCGATCCGGAAAACGCGCCATTGAGTCTGGTCTCCGTTACCCCGCCGATGCTCGGTACGGCCCAGGTAGTCGATGGCATGGTGCGTTATACCCCCCGCGCCGACGCGGAGGGCAGCGACCTGTTCGCGTATACCATCGATGATGGCGCCGGGGGCACGGCGAACGGTTCGGTGATGGTCGGCATCGGCCAGGGCCTGCGGTACGCCTATTACGAGCTGCCCGAACTCACCTCGTTGCCGTCGTTCTCCTCGTTGACCCCGGTCCGCCAGGGAAGCGCGCTGGACTTCTCGCTGTCCGAGGCGGCGCGCGCCAGCAATTTTGCGATGCGCTATACCGGCTCGATCGTGATTCCGGCCGCGGGAAGCTATACCTTCTACCTGGGTTCGGACGATGGCAGCCGCCTGCTCATCGATGGCCGGATCGTGGTCGACAACGATGGCGTGCATGCCTATGCCGAATCGTCCGGCAGCCTTACCCTTGGGGAAGGTCCGCACGATATCGAGATTCAGTTCTTCCAGAATACCGGCGCGAGTCGTCTGACTTTTCAGTGGAGCGGTCCATCCTTCACCAAGCGAGGCGTGATCGCGCAAGACCTGCTGCAACGGATCGCGGGCACCACGCCGACGAACGCCGCGCCCGTTGCTGTCGACGATACAGCGGTCGTCGACCGGGACGGTAGCGTCGACATCGACGTATTGTCGAACGACAGCGATCCGGACGGCGATGCCCTGACGTTGGTCTCGGTGACATCGCCGTCGCATGGCGTGGCGAGCCTGGTTGGCGACCAGATCCGCTACACGCCGGCGGCGGGCTATACCGGCGGAGATACCTTCGACTACCGGATCAGCGATGGCCGGGGCGGGGAATCGAGCGCGCGGGTTACGGTCACGGTTTCGGCGCCGCCGACGGTTCCGGTCGAAGTTACATTGCAGGAAGGGGTGAACGGATACCATGGAATGGTGGACGCATGGTTCTATGTTTTCCGGCCGGGCATCAACAATGGACAGACGGCGTTTGCCCTGGCAGGCGCGGGAAGATTCCGGATGCTAATACGCTATCCGATTTTCGCATCCGAGGGAGGTCCCGTTCCTGATGGGGCGACGATCGAATCGGCGAAGCTGAGCCTCTATACCAGGGGAGCCAGGACCTATACCACGACGTTCCAGGCTTGGCGGATCACCTCGGCTTGGTCCGAAAACCAGGTAAATTGGAACGAGCGGCTGTCGGGCGTATCCTGGAATCAGGCGGGAGGCGATGTGGCCTCGGCACCCGACGGGGAAGGCGAGCTGGCGGCGGGTGAGCAACAGGTGGATCTGGACGTGACCTCGGGCGTGCGGGCGATGAGCGCGGGAGAGTCGAACGCGGGTTGGCTGATAGACAGCAGCGCTGCCATACGGGATTTTTATACGCGTGAGGCCTCGACGCCGGAGGTGCGCCCGAGACTGGTGATCCGTTACCGGCTGGATGGCGTCGTCAATTCCGCTCCGATCGCCAATCCCGATGCGGCATCCACGCTGAAGGATCAAGCCGTTTCCATCGATGTGTTGGCCAATGACAGCGACCCGGATGGTGATCTTCTGACGATTGCCTCGGTGAGCGCACCGAATCATGGTGTGGCGACGATCGCTGGAAACCGGGTCGAATATGCGCCGGCTGTTGGGTATGTGGGCAATGACAGCTTCCGTTACACGATCAGCGACGGTCACGGCCACAACGTCAGTGCGACGGTGAACCTGAGCGTGATCCGGCCGAACCATCCACCGGCGGCGAATGCCGATAGCGCGACCACCGATCAGGATCAGGCTGTCGACATCGACGTATTGTCGAACGACAGTGATCCGGACGGCGATGCCCTGACGTTGCTTTCGGTGACATCGCCGTCGCATGGCGTGGCGAGCCTGGTTGGCGACCAGATCCGCTACACGCCG
>JALVEB010000126.1 GCA_027008705.1 Sedimenticola sp.
GCGATCAAGACCAATGGCCGATTCGTGTGGGCGTGCAAGAACTACGACGGCGATGTGCAGTCCGATGTCGTCGCCCAGGGCTTCGGCTCGCTCGGCCTGATGACCTCGGTTCTGCTGACCCCGGACGGCAAGGTCGCCGAGGCCGAGGCCGCGCATGGCACCGTCACCCGTCACTATCGCCAGCACCAGCAGGGCAAGAAGACCTCGACCAACCCGATCGCCTCGATCTTCGCCTGGACGCGCGGCTTGCAGCACCGCGCCAAGCTCGACGGCAACGAAGCGTTGAAGCGGTTCGCCGAGACCCTCGAGCACGTCTGTGTCGAGACCGTCGAGGCCGGTTACATGACCAAGGACCTCGCCTTGTTGGTCGGCGAGGACACCCCCTACCTGACCACCGAGGAGTTTCTCGCCAAGCTCGACGAGCGCCTGCGCGAGAAGATGGGCGCCTGAGGCCAACTCATGCTGGCCGAACTGGGCAGCTTGCTGCGCGCGGCCGGGCGGCAATGCCTGCTGCCGCGCTTGCATCGCGTCGCGCGAGACTACAAGGCCGACGGCAGCCTGGTCACCGAAGCCGATCTGCTCCTGCAAAACCACCTCGCAAGTGAATTGGCGCGGGGTTGGCCAGACATCATGTTGCTTTCCGAGGAACTCGACGCGCGCCAACGCGAGGCGGCCTGCGGCGCCGCGGAGAGCGGCGTCTGGGTGCTGGACCCGCTCGACGGGACCACCAACTTCGCCAGCGGCATCCCCTGTTTCTGTATCTCCCTGGCGCTGCTGCGCGACCGACGGCTCGAACTCGGCCTGGTCTACGATCCCAACCGCGACGAGTTGTTCGCCGCCGAGGCCGGGCGCGGCGCGACGCTGAACGGCGCGCCATTGCGGCTCTCGGCCACCGGAATGTCGCTGTCCGAGGTCGCCGCGATCGTCGATTTCAAACGGCTTCCCCCGGCCCTGGCGACCCGCCTTGTGCTCGATCCGCCCTATGCCTCGCAGCGCAACTTCGGCTCGGTGGCGCTGGATTGGTGCTGGCTCGCCGCCGGACGTGGCCAGCTCTACCTGCATGGCGGCATGAACCTGTGGGACTACGCCGCCGGCCTGCTGGTGTTCGAGGAGGCCGGTGGATACGCGCTGTCGCTCGACGGAACGCCGGTATTCTACCCAGGGCTGGAGCAGCGGAGCGCCGTGGCGGCCGTCGATGAAGCCCTGTTCATGCAATGGCGCGCCGCGCTCGGTGCCGGGTGCGGAATCGATTCATAGCCCAGCAAGCGCCTTCCAGAACCCCAGCGCACCATCACCAATCGCTAGCTTTGGCGGGGTCCTCAGCCCCTGGTTCTCCAACTGCTCGATGACTTCCAGCCAGCTGGCCTTGGGCTCCCGGTAGCCGTCGACCACGGCCAGCACTTCTTTGCGTCCCGTGTCGTCGGAGCCCACGGTCTACCCGGCATACTGCGCCAGCAGCTCGGCCACCTCCGCCTCAATGGCCTGTGCCAACAGCTGTCTGGCTCCTTCCTTCAGCGGTTCACCCAAGGCATCTCCGGCTGGTAGTTTTCAGCTCGATAACGTTACTCTCATTCATAGCGGTGTACGTCGCCTGTTGGTTGTTGATCTGTCAAGAACGATCAACAGGGCACACCGCTTTATCAGTCAGCCCGTACACCAGAAATCAGCATGGCTCATCTGCTTGTGACAGGCCCCGCAAATCAGGACGCATTGGTCCGCGTATCCGTCGGAGTGGCGGGACGGGATAGACGCGGAGATCGTCGCTCGCGCCGCACAATTCGCGATGGGAGTTGCTACGTTCGTGCAATGTGCTTTCGGTGGTCATGATTGGCCTCTGGGGAGTGTTCGACGCGGCTATTATGCCGTAAATCGTTGCTTTTTCCGGCGATATACTCGTCGCCCATGGGTTTTCGGTTTTTCGAGACCGTTCCTCGTGCCCGTGGGCTAGGCGCGGAAACGAGTCATGCCCATTCTATGGCGAGTTTCTGTAACGACGCCCACGGGTGCGAGGAGCGGTCGCAGTGGCCGAAAATTCATGGGCGACGAGTATATCTTAGTCAGTTGTTCAGAAGGCCTCGCGGATGCGCAGAAAGCTGGCGAAGCGTGGTACGCTTTTGCGTGTCAGGCCACGATAGGTGATGGTGCTACCGATGCGGAATATCTTGCCGTTCGTCCGCCGTTGTGATCAGCAGCGCGCCGCAGCGGCAACCCCCGGTGGAGCGGAGTTTCGCCCTGAATAGAAGCCGGATCCGCCAAACTTACCTGAGTAGGGAGTTGAAGCAGACCATCGAGGTGCTTGCGAACGGGTGATAGCTGGTAACCGTCGCAGAACTGCGGGGTCTGCTCTGTTGTAGCGAATGTTACCGGAAAACCACAAGAAAGCTGTTGACAAGTGGCGAAAACAGCTCTAGAAAGGAAGAAACTTCACTTTCCAATTCATGCGCAGGAGGTGCGTCATGCGAGTTATCCCCCCCCACGATTCCGAGGTTTACTGAAGACCGTTGTAGTTTGTCTTTGTCTAGACTCCGGTCTGCTTCCACATGTGACCCTTGCCGGGCCGGTTCCAGATGATTCCGATATAAAACTGCGCGCCATTGCGCGGGGAGTAGAAGAGTTTACTCCGGAACAGATATTACCATTCATCGGGAAACCCTTACAGGAGAAGCCCTCGTTGCCGGGTTTAGGACCTGTAAATTCAGGAGATGACTTCACCAGCTTTCCTCCAGGGATTTCTGGTCGTTCGCCAGCGCAAGGGAGAGCAGTGCAGGAACAGTCTGCTACCCCAGTCAATATGGAGCAGGATTTTTCAAGCCTATCTGCAGCGACTACCACGAACATCACCAA
>JALVEB010000127.1 GCA_027008705.1 Sedimenticola sp.
CCGCAGCAGTTCATCTCCCTTCACATAGCCGTTGCGATCATTGTATTCCTTGAAGCCGACGACCTGGATCAGCAACAAGGCGCCCGAGGATTCGGTTTCCGCCGAGTCCAGTTCACGTTCCAGATGTTGGATAAAGAAACGCCGGTTCGGCAGGTGGGTCACGGGATGCTGGTAGGCTTGCTCGCGCAACGCGGCGACCAGCCGGTCCTTGTCGGCGAGCATGCGCCGGACACGCTCGGTGGCATGATTCATCGCACTTACGATACGCGCCAGTTCGCGCGTTCGCGGATGCTGCTCGATCGGCGCGAAATCCTGCTCGCAGATGGCGTTGGCGCGCGCTTCGACCTGTTGCAGCGGACGCATCAACAGGCGTAGCAGCACAAGGCCCAGCGCCGAGGCGATCACACCGATCGCGAGAAACCACATCAACAGATCGCGCGCATTGTTCCACAGCTGGCGATAGGCCAGGCCCGGATGCGCCCGCACGCGCACCTCGCCGGCCTGACGCCAGGCGTTCATTACCACCGCCGAACGCGTCGGCAAATGCAGCGGAAGCAGTCGCGTGAACCATGCGGGCACCCCCAGGGTCACCGGCTGTTCCAGGTCCACGCTCAGCCCCTTTCCACCATGCACTACGATCTCGGCGTAATCGCCGCCATCGAACAGGGAGTGAGCCATCGCCACGACGGTGGCCCGGTCGCCGGCCTCGAGCGCGGTGCTCGCGGCCAGGCCAAGCGCGTTGGCGGTATCCTGGGCATGCGCCGCGGATTGCCGCTGCAGGTAGTCCCGGGTGTTGTCGAGAGCGATCCATAAGCTGCCGATCAACGCCGAAAGCAACAGCAGCAGGATCAAAACGATCAATTGTCGGGACAGCGTCATGGCGGAGGTTCCTTGGTCATGGGCGCATCTCGCGCCCCAGTTTAGTCAATAGATTCTGCCACAGACGGATGCGCGTTGCGTCACCGACGCGTCGCCCTTCGGCGCGCGTCACCGCCAGCCACAAGCCGTCTCCATTGAAGCTGTAGACCGGCTTCAGGTCGGTGCGCTCGGTGGCCGGCTCGATCGCCGGCGACAGATTGTCCAGCACCAACGGCTCGGCATCGGGCCGGGGATAGTAGGTCAGCACCATGTGGGCGCGGTCGAGATCGAGCGCCTTGACATAGGCGATGCGGAGCTTTTCGTCGGCGACCCCCAGACGCCGAAGGCTATAGTATTTGGCAATCGCGTAATCCTCGCAATCAGCGGCGTCCTGGCCCAGCATCTCGACCGGCGTGGCCCAGTAGTCTTCCCGTCCCCAGACGCGGATATCCTCCAGATAGGGCACCCGGTTGAAAAAGTCGTTGACCACTTCGAGCTTGCGTCGCTCGGGCAGATCACGCGCCCGCTCGAGCAGACGCCCCCAATCCTCGACGCGCCCCACCGCCTCCGCGCCATAGGCTTGCCTCACCCAGTTGAACAGGCTGGCCGGCAGCCCCCGGGGATCCGCGTTCGCGGGCAGGATCAACGCGACACACATGAGGGCGACCCGGCGCCAGCGCCGGGCGCCACGGGCGCATGGCATCGGTGGCAAGGCACTGGACAAGGCGGACGAGCAACATACAGGCTCCCGGGGTGGGTTTGAGTGCGTGTTCACACCGGACATAGCGGCGCAAGAACCCAAGGCTTGACTGCCAGGGCAATCGGCTCAATTTCATTTGACGTTTTCTGATTTCAACAGCTTGGCGCTGTCGCCCAATGCGCCACGTTGAATCGGACCCATGCCCATATGAAAATAAACCTTCGCAGGCCGATTCAAACCCAGAGGAACCGGCTACGGCGGTGCTGCAAAACCGCGCCGTGGCCCGATCCGCCGCGATGGGTCGGGCCTACGCCTTGCCAAGTCAATGGCGTTTCACCCGGAAATTTCATGAATTCATGTGACGATCGCGCAGTAGATTGTTTCCACAAGAGATTTCCTGAAGACGTCCCGAATCGGGATTGCGGGCAACGGAAGAAAATTTCTTGTGGGAACAAGAAACGAGTGAGGGCGCGTGCCATTCATGAATGTTCCGGAATGTTCCGGGCCAATAGCCACGGCGATTCTTGTCGGGGCTGGGCAGGTAGCGGTAAGGGCGCTGGCCCAGAGTCAAGCAGAGGGCCGGAAAGCGTCTCCCGGACGGCTGCCCTGGTACCGCATCAGCCCGCCGCCACGGCGCCGCGTCTGGCGTCGAGCGCGCCGCAGGCACGGGCGTGCAGGGCATCGAGACGCGCTTCGAGTTCGCGCACCTGTTCGAGGCGTTCCCCATCTGCGGCCTCCTCCAGCGAGCGACACAGTTCGGCGACCTGAAATGCGCCGAGGTTGGCGCTCGCCGACTTCAGGCTGTGCGCGGCCTGGCGCACCCGCCGCATGTCGCCCTCGCCACCACCGGCATGGATCTCGGCGACCAGTTCTGGAGTGGTCGTCAGATAGATATCGATGACCTTGTCGAGCAGTTTCGGCTTGTTCAGGATCCGGATGCTCTCGAGCGCCCCGTCGTCGATCACGCCATCCCCGCTTTCCAGACCCTCTACTTCTACTTCGTCGTTTCCGGGCGCCTCTCCATGCGTCCGATGCGACGCAATCTTTTTCGGCAACCAGCGCCTCAACAACGCCAACAACTGTTCTTGCCGGAACGGCTTGCTGAGATAGTCGTTCATGCCGGCCTCGCGACACTGGGCCTCGATGCCTTTTTGTACGTTGGCGGTCAGCGCAATGATTGGGATGCCCGGGCCGCCCTGCTCGCGCCGACGAATCTCACGCGCGGCGTCAAAGCCATCCAGCTCGGGCATGTGGCAATCCATCAGAACCAGATCGAAGTCCGATTCGGTGAGCTGCTTCAGCGCCTCGTTCCCGTTGGCGGCGACCGAGATCCGGCAGCCGAGCGGTTCGAGCATGCTCCGCGCCACCTCCTGGTTCACCGGGTTGTCCTCGGCAAGCAGGATACGCGCCTCGCATCTGAGGTCGGCAAGGGTCTCACGCGCCGTCGGCGGCGCCGGATCCTCGAGCGGATCGCCGACAACGATGCGCCGCAGAGCTTCATAGAGGTGCCGCTGACGCACCGGTTTGGTCAGGTAGCCGTCGACATCGGCCCGAGCGGTACCTTCATCCTCGTCGCTGCCGGAGCTCATCAGCAGGATACGGGTAGCCGCCAGGCGAGGGTCCGCGCTCATCGCGTCGATCAGATCGATACCGTTCATCCCGGGCATGTGCCTGTCAACGATGGCAACACCGAAAGGTTTGCCGGCCCCGCTGGCGTCGCGCAGGCGTTGCAGCGCCTCGGAGCCGCGCGCGACGCAATCGTCACGCAGGCCCCAGGCCGCCACCTGATTGTGCAGAATCTCACGATTGGTGGCATTGTCATCGACGATCAATACGCGCAGGCCGTGCAGCTCATCGAGCTTCCAGTCGCGCCGGCGGGCGGAATCGCGTCGGCTCGGCAGCGTCAGGCTGAAGTGGAAATTGGAGCCGACCCCGGGCGCGCTGGCGACTTGCAGCTCGCCCCCCATCAGACTCACCAGCTGACGCGAAATGGCCAAACCGAGCCCGGTACCGCCGAAACGCCGCGTGGTCGAGCTGTCGGCCTGGGAAAAGGCATCGAAGATCCGCTCGCAGGCCTTCGGCTCGATGCCGATGCCAGTGTCGCGCACCGAGAAGTCGAGCCGGGTGACCCCACGTCCGGCATCGTGCACCGCGACCCGCAGAACCACCTCGCCCTCGTGAGTAAACTTCACCGCGTTGCCGACCAGGTTGACCAACACCTGACGCAGGCGGTTGGCGTCACCGACAAAGCAGTCCGGCATATCCGGCGGCAGCGAGATGAGCAGATCGAGTTCCTTCTCGTGAGCCCGCGTGGCCATCAGTTCGCCGATATCCTCCACCAACTCACGCAGGTCGAATTCGTTCTCGTCGAGCATCAACTTTCCGGCCTCGATCTTCGAAAAATCGAGGATATCGTTGATGATCTCCAGCAACGCCTCGCCAGAGCGTTGCAAGGTCTCGGCAAAACGACGCTGACGCTCGTTCAGCCCGGTTCCCTTGAGCAGCTCGGCCATGCCCAGCACGCCGTTCATCGGGGTGCGGATCTCATGGCTCATCGCGGCCAGGAACAACGATTTCGAGCGATTCGCCTCTTCCGCGTTCTCCTTTGACAGCTTGAGCTGCTCCACCAGCTTGGCGAGCGCGAGATCACGGCGTTGGATCTGATCGAGCATCTCATTGAAGCCATCGGTCAGTGTGCCGAGTTCGTCGGAGGAATATCGTTCGGCACGCAGGCTGTAGTCGTCGCGCTCGGTGACCCGCTTCAGCGTTGAGGACAAGGACTGGATCGGACGGGCGATCGCAAGCGACAGACGCCATGCGAGAAAGGAAGCCAACAGCAGCGCGATCAACAAGACCGCGCTCGCGGCCAGCGCGCCGGCATGGACGCGCTCCCACAACGGCGACAGGTCGATGGCAAGGTCCAGGTTCGCGCGCCGCCGTCCGTTGATCTCGATCGGATGAATGATCTCGAGAAAGCCATCGTGAAAAATCGTGCTCGCGCCCGGCGGCGTCGCCGCCGATACCCGGCTGGCGGGCGATGCCGCGACACGGACCAACAGATCCTGGTGCTCGGGACGCCGGCTGTCGTAGACGGCAAAGATCTTGCCATTCTCATCGAGGATGCGCGCCTGCACGATACTCGGCTCGGCGCGGAACGCGGAGAGAATCTCGTTGGCGGTGTCGGCATCCTGGAAGGCCACCGCGGCGGTCACGTTACTGGCGAGCACCTTCGCCATCGTCATGCCGGAATGCAGCAGTGACGCACGCATCGTGACATAGACATTGAAGATGAAGACCAGCGCCACCAGCAGCAACACGAGCGCGCTGGTGAGCACCGCGATCAGAGTCAGCTTCCCACGAATCGAGTACCGGTTGAAGTCGAACAATCTCATGACAAGCATTCCAGGGGCCCAGCGTATACTCACCGCGAACCAGTCACTCCAGATCCACGTCGTCGATGATACGCGCCAGTTGCAGCAAGCGGGCGTTCATTTTCAACCCTTGTCGGCGCACCCGGGCGAGGTTGATGTACATGCGGATGCGGCGCCGCTCCCTGACCAGCGCCATCATGCCGCCATGGCGGACGAAATCCGCATCGTCCGCCACCGTAAGCACCGGGAGCGAGGCGCCCACGCGCAGGTAGTCACGCCGTTCCAGAAGATCGATCCCGCGCAGGTAGAGAACCCGGCAGCCACGCAGATCATCAGGCCGCGCGGCGACCTGACGCAACCGCACCGGACGCCCTTCGCGGAATTCCCCTTCGATCAACGAGGCCAGGGTCTTCTCGACGCGGCCGCGATGCACGATACAGTAGTCGAAACTGGACATTCCCTTGAAAGCCGCTTCCGGCCAGCCGACAAAGTTCGGCAGATTGAACAGATAGACCGCGCGGATCTGATAGTCCGGCACCGCCGCCAGCGCCATGACCGGAAGCCACAAGCATGCGCCAAGCCGGGCCGCTCCCGCCAGATGCCGCGCCATCGCTCTTATGACGCGCTTCATCATGGCCACTCCCAGTGCAACTTCAGCCAGGCGGCGCGGGGTGCTTCGGTCGCCAGCACGGAGCCGAGCGCGTCGGAATACTCGGGATGGACGGGATCGAGCAGGTTCTCGACGCTCGCCGAAAGCCTGAGCCCCGGGCGCGCCTGCCACTCGAGATGGGCGTTCAGACTCCAATAGGCCGGGATGACCTGGTCGGGATTCCGGACCCTGCCGACATAGCGCAGCCAGAGATCCAACGACAGGGCAGCGGAGAAATCGTGGTCCAGTCGCAGGCTGAACTGGGTGGACGGGCTGCCGCCACCATTGCCCGTCGGATAGGCCGGGTTGCCGCCGCTACTGACCGAGCTCCCGGTTTCCAGCCATGACCATGCCAGCTGCCCACGCCAGGCCGCCGCGGGTCGCCAGTCGAGCGCGAGTTCGGCTCCACGCGCGTATCCCGAGGCGCGATTGCCGAAGAGGGATTCCAGGATCAGAAAGTCCGGCAGATGCGAAGCATCGACGTCTCCCACCTCGAGCGAGCGCAGGTCATCGTATTCGTTATGGAAGAACGCGATATCCAGCGATAGATAATCGCCGACACGCCACCGGTAACCGGCCTCGAAGGCGAGCAGATGCTCGGACCGAAACCCCGGCCGGCCCACCCCCTCGAACACCACGGGGCGCGACGAAGACGGCAGACTGGCGGGAAAGGCATCGATACTGCCACGTACGCCCAACTCACCCCGGTTGGGGGTGCGCGCCGCACGCGCGACCGAGAGCCACAGCGACTGACGCGACGTCGGATGCCACAGCAGACGGACGGAGGGCTGGAGCTCGAAACCGCTGAAGTCGTTGTGTTCGAGCTTGACGCCCAGGGTCAGGGACCAGCGCTCGTCCAGTGTGATCACATCTTGCGCGAACAGGCTATAGAGCGCGTAGCGACGCGACGCCGGCAGGATCTCGAAGAACAACGGGCGTCGTCCGACCTGGTCGGCGATCCAACGGTATCCGCCTCCGAGCGCCAGTTCATGCCGCCCCCGCGGAGGGAACAGGTAGGAGAAATCGAGATCGACGGTGCGGTGTCGCTCCAGTACTTCCTCGTGGCGCTGATCGTCGTAATAGAGCTGCAAGGTGCTCTCCGCGCCGTCGCTATACTCACGGGTCCAGCGCCCGAGCAGGCTGGCGCCGTCGTTGCGGTAATGGTCGGCGCTCTCGCGGCGCCCGTGGAGGAGATCCAGGCGCTGGCTGGACTGGCCGACATGGCGACGATACAGATCCCCGAGCAAGGTCAGGCTGTCGCGCCCGGAGAGCATGCCGTCGAGACGAAAACCGCCGCGCAGATCCTCGCTGTCGTCCCGGCCGTTCTCGCCGGACAAACGTTCTCCGGCCTCCTGACGGCTGGCCTTCAGCCAGACCCGGTAATCGGCATCCGGACCGAACGCGGCGCCATGGCGAAAACTCAGCGCGAGCCGTCCATCGTCACCCGCCATCAGGTTCGCGGCCTGACCGATGGTGTCCTGCGCCGACCGGGTGATGATATTGATCACGCCGTTGACCGCGTTCGCGCCCCAGACCGAGGCCCCCGGCCCGCGAATCACCTCGATGCGCTCGATATCGTCAAGGAAGGTGTCCAGTTCATCCCAGTAGACCCCCGAGAAGAGCGGCGAGTAGACCGAGCGCCCGTCCATCAGCACCAGCAGTTTGTTGGCATATCGACCATTGAAGCCGCGCGCGCTGATCGCCCAGGTGTTCGCATCGATCCGCGCGACGTTCAAGCCCGGCACCATGCGCAAGGCATCGGCGACATGGGTCACGCCGGCGCGCCGGATATCCTCGGCGGTGATGACGAACACCGCCGCGGCGGCATCGTCCAGCGCCCGCTCGCCATGCGAGGCGATCGAAACCGGCATGTTGGCCAGGGCCTCCAGGCTCAAGGCCTTCAGTTCGCTGAGCTCGCGAGCCGCCAGCGGCAATGCCAACAGCAGCCCCAAGGCGCCTGTCGCCAGAAACCCCGCGAAGGCCGAACAGAACCCGTGCGCTAGTCGAACGACCATTCCAAGTTCACCGAATAGCTGGCGCCTTCCTGGGTCGAGGTGGTCCGCTGATTGAGCTCGTCATGGAACTCGATGCGACCGTTATCGAAAAGATTGCGCGCCTTCAGGGCGATCGACAACCCCGGCGCAGGGTCCCAGCGCAGCTGCATGTCCAGCGCCCAATAGTCCGTGATACGCTGGGTATCGGCCGGCAGCCCGCCAACATAACGCAGTCGCGCATCGAACGACCAACGAGTGGCCGGACGGGTCGACAGCAGCAGATTGAACTGCCCTTCCGGGGCGTTGTTCTGGCCGGGACGCGAAACGATGTCGCCGCTTTCCGGATCCAGTTCACGACGCAGATCGAGCAACGAGCCATTCAGGCGCAGGCGACCGGTTTGCGAGAAACGCCAGTCGAGACTGAGCTCCAGTCCGCGGCTCCAGGCATCGAGACGATCGTCGACAAGCAACGGCACCAGCAAATGATCCCCGACGAGTTCCGGCGTTCCCGGCTCGATACTGCGCAGGCCCTCGTAGCGATAGAAGAAAGCGCTGACATCCAGCGACAGCGCGCGGGACCATTCATGCCGGTAGCCCAGCTCCAGGCTGGTCATGTTCTCGGCATCGAAATCGGGATTGCCGATGAACGCGCTGACCACCGGCAGACCATTGCTCCGCGCACTGCCGGGCCTGCCGATGACCGGCGCGAACACGCCGCGCTCCGCCACCGACGGAATCCGCGAGGCACGCGACAGCGCGCCCCACCAGGTGACGTCCTGACGCGGCTTCCACAACAGACGCGCCGAAGCCTGGAGGTCGGCATCGCTGACGGTGCTGTACTCGGCGCGCGCGCTGAGGTTCAGACGCCAATGATCGGCGAGCTGGATCTCGTCCTCGGCGAACAGGCTGTAGAGCGCGCGCCGATTGCGCGGCGGATGGACCTCGAGAAAACCCGGCTGCCCGCCCACATCGTCCTCGAGCCAGCGATACCCCAGGCCCCAGGTGAGTTGGTGATCCCCGCCGATCAGGCGCTCGTCCTGGAATTCGATATCGAAGGCGCGTTCCCGCTCGTTGGTGGCATCGTACCATTGATGGTCGTAATACAACTGCAACGACCAGCCGCCCTCGTCGCGCGCGTGCCGCCAGCGCCCGATCAGATAACCGCCCCGGCTCTGAGAGTTCGACTTCTGGGGCACGGTCAGACCGGTCGATGCGTCGATGAAATTGACGGTGACCGCCGACTGGGCGCGATGCACCCCGCCGATCAGCGAATAGCTGTCATCGTCGCCGGCGAGCCCATCGATGCGAAAGCCAAGCCGCTGATCCAGAGCATGGTCATAGGCTTCGTCACCATTCTCGAAGGTACCGTCACGGCGGTGATGTTGCTGCACCCAGAAGCGGTAGTCGGCGCGATCGCCCAGGGCGCCGCCATGGCGGGCGCCGATCCGGTAACGGCCTTTTTCTCCCGCCGTCAGGGTCACCAGGTTGCCGTGGGTGTCTTCGCTCGAGCGGGTGATGATGTTGATCACGCCGTTGACCGCGTTCGCGCCCCACACCGAGGCTCCCGGCCCGCGAATCACTTCGATGCGCTCGATGTCTTCGAGCAACAGGTCTTGCAGCCCCCACAACACGCCGGAGAACAAGGAAGCGTAAACGCTGCGGCCATCGACCAGCACCAGCAGCTTATTGGCATAGCGACCGTTGAAGCCGCGAATGCCGACCGCCCAGGTATTCGCATCGATACGACCGACATCGAGGCCGGGCACCTCGCGCAGCAGATCGGGCAACGACTCGGCCGGCGAGCGCCGGATATCCTCGCGAGTGATGACATACACCGCGGCCGCGGTGTCGCGCACCGGTCGCGCGACGCGCGAGGCGATCGAGACCGGCACATTCGCCAGGTCTTCCAGGGTCAGCGCCTTGAGACGGTCGATATCGACCGCCGGCGCGCCACGCGCGAGCGCGAGCGACAAAAGCAGCGGCGCGACCCGCTTCATGCCACGTCCCCCTCGCCTTGGGCATAGACCATGTGCCGCGTCAGCGCCAGCTCGACCCCACGGTATGCCTGGCGCAGGGCGCCGAGGCGGGCGCGGGCCGCCTCGAGATCCGATCCGTCGTCGAGATTCTCGAACTCCCGGCACTGTTCGGCAAAGGCGGTCGCGCCCAGGTTGGCGCTCGACGATTTCAGGCTGTGAGCCGCATCGCGCAGCGCTTTGCGATCGCCACGCGCCAGCGCCTCCTCGATTCGTTGCAGCAGCATCGGTGCGCTCTCCAGATAGATGACGATGACACGCGTCAATACGCTCGGCATGCCAGGCCGCTGCAAAGCCTCGAGCCGCGCCAAGCTGTCGGGATTGAGGTTCGCGACGGACACCTCGTCCGCATCCGGCGGGCTGACCGCCGGCTTCCCGGGGAGCGACCGCGTTGCCTCGATCGCCGCCGCCGAATCGGCGTCGGCGGCGAGCCAATGCTTCAGCATCCGCGCAAGATCCTCGAGCCGCACCGGCTTGCACAGGTAATCGTTCATGCCGGCTTCGAGGCAGGCCTCGCGCACGCCTTTCTCGACATTCGCGGTGAGCGCGATCACCGGCGTCGGCGCGCGCCCCTGCTCCCGCTCCAGGCGGCGGATCTGGCGCGTGGCCTCGAAGCCATCGAGATTGGGCATGCGACAATCCATCAATACCAGGTCGAAGCGCTCGTCCCGCATCGCCGCCACGGCCTCATCGCCATCGGCGACGATGCGGGGCTCACAGCCGTCGAAACTGGCGAGCAGGTTGGCGATGACCTCTTGGTTGACCGGATTGTCCTCGGCGACCAGCACACGCCCTTGCAGCGGGAAGCTGGCGGAGCGGTCGGCCTCCTCGCGCTCGTCCTCGTCGCGGCGGATGACCCGGCTCAGGGTGCGCAACAGCTCCTGCTGGCGTACCGGCTTGATCAGGTAGGCATCGAGCTCCAGGGCTTCGGCGCGCGCCGCTTCCTGGCCCACCGAGCTCAGCATCACCAAACGCAGGTCATCATCGAATCCACCCTCGCGGATGCGCCGCGCCAGCTCGATGCCATCCATGCCCGGCATATGCCAGTCGAGGATCACCAGCTGCCATGGTTTTCCCGCCTTGCGCGCCTCTTCGAGCCGCGCGAGCGCTTCCTCGCCGTTGCCGGCGACGGCGTTCGGCATGCCCCAGGCGTTCAGCTGCTCGACCAGGATCTCGCGGTTGGTGCGGTTATCGTCGACGATCAACACCCGTTGCCCGGCCAGCGTGGTGCCGTCATCGGCCATCCGCGCAAGCGGCTCGTCGAGGCGCTCCAACACCAACCGGAACCAGAAGCAGGAGCCCTCGCCCGGGACGCTTTCGGCGCGCAGCTCGCCGCCCATCAGCTTTACCAGGCGGGTCGAGATGGCGAGACCGAGACCGGTGCCGCCATAGCGCCGCGTGGTCGAGCTGTCGGCCTGGGTGAAGGCCTCGAAGATAGGCTCGAGTTTGTCGGCTTCGATACCGATGCCGGTATCCTCGATACGGAATTCAATCTCGCAGTTGCGCTCGTCGAGATCGCGCCAGGTGACGCGCAAGACCACCTCGCCCTGCTCGGTGAACTTGATCGCGTTGCCGGCGAGATTGATCAACAACTGGCGCAGACGGTTTACATCGCCACGCAGCATCGGTGGCGTATCGGGCGGAATCACCGGCACCAGATCGAGGTGTTTGTCGTGGGCGCGACCGGCCAGCATCTCGGCGACATCCTCGACCAGTTCGCGCGGGTCGAAGCGGGTCAGATCCAGCTCCATGTGGCCGGCCTCGATCTTCGAGAAATCGAGGATGTCGTTGATGATCGTCAGCAACGATTCGGCGGAACGATGCAGGGATTGCGCAAAACGCCGTTGGCGTGTGTTCAAACCGGTACCCAATAATAACTCAGCCATGCCGAGCACTCCGTTCATCGGCGTGCGAATCTCATGACTCATGGTAGCAAGGAATTCACTCTTTGCGCGACTCGCCGATTCCGCAGTCTCCTTGGCCGCCAGGGCATCGCCGATGGCGCGCTCGAGCGCCTGATTCTTATCGACGATCTCGCGCGTGCGCGCTGCGACCTCGGCCTCCAGGCGCTGTTGATGGATGCGCAGCGCGGCATCGCGTTTCTCGACCTCGGCCAGCATCTCGTTGAATACATCGCTGAGCTCTCCGAACTCGTCCTCGCCGGGCTTCTCGACCCGAGCCGAGAAGTCCTTGCGCCGCGCGACCTCCTGCATGACCCGCTTCATGCGCAGCAGCGGGGAAAGAAACAACTGTTGCAGCGATGACGACAAGGCCATCACGATCACGACCGCCACCAGCGCGACGCCGACGATGAAAACCAGGTACTCGCGCATGCGCCGGTCGAGACGCTGGCGCGAGTAAAGCAAGCGCAGGCCGCCCACCGGCTCGCCTTCCAACATCACCGGCCGGCGCATCGCGATGTAGCCATCACCGACCGTATCCGGCGCGGCGGCGAGGAGACGCGCCAGGCGCGCGCGTGACGCCTCGTCCCGGAAGTAGTCAGCCACGCGCCGCCCGGAGGGATCATACAGGGCAGCGGCGACGATGTCCGGCTGGCTGCCCAGGGCGGCCAGCGTCTCGCCGGCCGCCCTGGCATCGTCGAAGGCCATTGCCGCGGCGCTGTTCCAGGCGACGACATCGGCCATCGACCGCAACACCGCGCGCGCCTCGTCCTCGACCCGGCGGTTTTCGTTTCCGAGGATGATCGATACGATCAGCAGGGTGATGACAACGGCCGGCGCGCCGATCATCCACATCAGTTTGCCCCGAATCGACAGGTTTCGGATCCACTGCTTCATCGGCGCGCCCCCACGATACGGGCCAATTTGAGAAGACGCGAACTGATCCGCAGACCCGCGGCGCGCGCGCGCGCCAAGTTCACATTGAAGCGCAGCTTGCGGCCCTGGCGCACCAGGTTGACGATGCCCCCGGCACCACGGGCGAAACCCGGCGTGTCGCCGATGCTGAGCACCGGCCGGCCTTCCACCGCAGTCAATAGCCGGGCGCTCGCCACCCGCTCCGGATCATGAATGAACAGCAGCTGGCAGCCGCCTAACTCCAAGGTCCGGCGGATGGGTGCCACCGCCAGATCACGGCGGTGGATCTGCTTCGGCAACAGATCACGAAACGCCGCCAGCAGCTCGCCGCCCGGGTCGTACACACACAGCCGAAACACTCCGTCATCGAGCGTCGGCCACTCGGTGAAGCGTGCGATGTTGACCGCCATCGCCGCCTTCAGGGTATTCTCTTCCAGGCGTTCCCCCAGGGCCGAACCAGCCAGCAGCAGGCAGGCAAGCAAGCCGGCCGCCATGCCGGCGGGTGCGCTTGGCGGAAAAGAAACAGGGGGGCGCGCCATCCTCTCGACTCAGAAATCCCAGCGTAATTCGGCATAGTACGAGGCGGGCACCTCTTCGGGGCGGGTAAAGCTCTCCTGCACATACTCGACGATACCGCCGCCGAACAGGTCGCGCGCCACCAGCGACAGCTCCAGGTGCTCATCCAAACGCCAGGCGAAACGCGCGTCGAGCGTGGTATAGGCGTCCAACGGCACGGTTTCGAGGCTGATCGCCGAGAGCGCCCGGGCCTCGCCGACGTGACGCAACCACAGATCGAGCCTCTTGTCGCGGTCGAGATCCAGCGCCAGACGCAGCGACAGCTGATGTTCCGGGCTGTATTCGACCTGGGGATTGACGTCGTCCTCGGCGGAGGTGTCGATGCGCGTCTTCAGCAAGCTCCAGGCAAGGTCGAGGCGCCACCAGCTTCCCCCCTGCCAGACCGCCGCCGCCTCCGCGCCCCAGGTCGAACCGCTGCGCGCGTTGGTGAACGGAAGCTGCTGCTGAAGACCGCCAGCCACCAACGCGGTGCGCCCGATCCGGTTGGCGCGCAGATGATGGTAATCGTTGTAGAACAGAGTGGCGTCCAGACTGAAGCCGCCACGCGCCAGAAAGCGGTAGCCCAGCTCCCAGGCGATCAGCTCCTCGCTGACGAAGTCATCGCTGCCCCGCACCAGCACCCCGAGCGGCAACGGGGTCTTGTTGAACTCGCTGTTCGGCGGAATCACCACATTCAGGAAGCTGACCGTGCGTTCGACCCGCGACGGCGTGCGCACCGCGCGCGATACCGAAGCCCAGAAACGGTGCTGTTCGTTCCAGGCCCACATCAGACGCGCGGTCGGCTGGACCTCGATCCCGGTATAGTCGCTGTGCTCCAGCTTCACGCCGAGCGTCAACCACAGATGGTCGGGGCGCAACAGGATCTCATCCTGGGCAAAAGCGCTGTAGAGCCAGCTCACGCGCGCCGGCGGCGTGGCGCGCGCGCCATCGCCGCTCAGGTCGTCGCGCACGCGGCGCGCGCCCAGCCCCCATATCAGCTCCTGGCGTCGTCCCAGCGTGAAGCTGTGCTGCATATCGATATCCAGGGTACTGACGAACTGACGCAACAGGGCCTCGTCACGCAGATACTGATCCCAGTAGATCTGCAACCGGAATTCCGACGAGGGCGACAGGGTATGACGCCAACGCGCCAGCAGGTTGGCGTTGCGCCCGTCCGCCGAATCGATGAACTCATCGAGATAGGGCGGCGCATACACCGCCCGGCTGAGGTGCTGATGGATATGCTGCCGACCGATATCGCCCTGCAGGGTCAGGCTGTCGCGCGGCCCGCGCTGGGCATCGACACGAAAACCGGACTGCGCGGCATCCCAGTCGTCCTGACCTTCCCGCCCGTCGGGCAGATCGAAATCACCGCGACGAAACCCCGTCGCATAGAGCCGCCCGTAGACCCCCTCGGCCAACTCGGCGCCATAACGCGCCGAGCCGAAGGTCTTCTGATAGCTGCCGCCGCCGAAGACCACCAGCCCGCCCTGGGTATCCGCCGCGTGCCGGGTAATGATATTGATGATGCCGTTGACCGCGTTCGCGCCCCACAACGCCGCGCCGGGACCGCGAATCACCTCGATGCGTTCGATATCCTCCAGCATCGGCGTCAACGATTCCCAATAGACCCCGGAAAACACCGGCGTATAGACCGTGCGGCCATCGACCATCACCAACAGCTTGTTGGCGAAACGGCCGTTGAAACCGCGGCTGGCCACCGCCCACTTGTTCGAATCGATGCGCCCGACATGCATCCCCGGTACCAGCCGCAGAGCTTCCGGGATACTCCGCACGCCGGCACGCCGAATGTCATCGCGACTGATGACGAAGATCGCCGCCGGCGCATCGGACAGCGCCTGGGCCTTCTTCGACGCCGAGGTCACTTCCATATCCATCAGCGCCTCGAGGCTCAGATCGTCGATCCCGGCTGCGGGCGCCGAACGGAAAACCACCAGCGTCAGCAGCACGAACATCAGGCACGGCAGGCGCGAGAGATTCATCGCGAAGATCCTCGAAACAAAGAGACGTGCCTCCCTATCGGCCGGCGGCGCGGGAATTGAAGCCCGATGACGTGAAAAACCGGGAGGGTTCGGATCCCTACACCTTGCGCCGTACCTCGATCACGTCCGGCAACTGGGCGATGCGGTCGAGCACGCGGCCGAGCTGGGCGATATCGCGAATCTCGACCGAGAAGCGCATCGTTGCGGTGTCGGAGCATCGACGCCAAGCCGCCAGAAGCGACCGGCAAAATGAAGGTAACGACTCAGCTAACCGCCATTTGAACTATTTGCTGAGGAGTTACAAATGAAGAAAGATGGCATACTTCCAGTGTTTTCCGGGCAGACGCCGCCCCGGCCGGGCTTGGATGACGGGGTCCTCGGTACCCAGACGGGCCACCAGGGCCGCGTTCAGCCCCTGTCTCCCCACCAGAGAAGCAGGTGACGCAAGGCATCGGCCTCGAGCATGGTTTCGAAATCGACGCCATCCGGCCCCTGTTCAAGCATCCACCACATGCGTCCATGCGCGGTTTTCCAGGCATCCTCGGTTCCCGGTTCGAGATCGAGCGTCACCACCGGCAGATAGCGTTCAAACCATTCGCGATAGGCATCGATATCATCCCTCGGCGCGGCGAATTCGGACCGGGATTGAAATTCATCGAACGACCGGGGAAACGTCTTATTTTGCTCCTCAATCTGCTTGCACAACTTGTGCCACACGTCAGAAGCGACCCGAATGGCGGTATGCGGCGTACAATCGGAGGAATCCCGCGAGACGGCTTGGGCGATGTCACGAAAGGTCTCGGGTGACCAGGCGGAATCCCGCTGCCACTGATTCATGGCGATCTGATAGGCATCGGTCAGCGCGCGCGCGTGTTGCAGGAAATCGTTACCATAATCGATCAGGTTTTCCAGCGAGCGATTGCGCATCTCCACATAGCCATCCGCATCCGGAATGCCCGCGATTCGTGCCACGCTGTCGAGATAATCCAGAGACGCCATCATGGTTCACCGCCCTCCGGGAAATGGGGGGATATCGAAGACCTTCAGTATAGCGTACTCGTCCTGATTTTCCGAAACCAGATGGGGGATCTTCGGTATCAGCTTCCTTCTTGCTTCCGCCCATTCCTCCGAATCGTGAACCCGATAAGGCGCCGGGGTCAGGCCGTTGAACAAGCATCCGAGCGCATCGGCATCCAGTCCACTCCACAATCCCGCACCGATTTCAGGTTTACACAGCAGCCATCCCAACCCCGGCGTCTCGATGGCGTGGATGCCGACCCACCGCCAAGGCTCATCCTTACCAGACAGGCAGGCGAGCAATAAAGCCACCTCCCAGGTCTCGTCGTTCAGCCCGGTGGGATCGAGCAGTGGCTCGATGACCTCCTCGACCCATTCCTTCCGCCATAGCTCGACCCGCCAGTTTCCATCGTGCTCGAACAACCCACGCAGCGCAGCGAGCACCCCGGCCCGATGCTCCGACCGAATCACGACACGCCAGTTGTCCGGCGTCGCAAGCCAGGCCACCAGGGCATTCGGTCGCAGTTCGGGAAACGCCACGCTCAATTCCCGCCAACGCCGCAGATGCAGGCAGAGCGGCTTCGGCCAGTCTGAGTCAGCCTCGGCGGCTGGCGGCAGCGGTGGCCAGACCTCGTTCAGCAACGCGACTCGGTCGACAGCCGGGATTTTCGCCGAAGGGACCCGGACCGGCTCGGAAAGCACCCTGCGCTGGCCGCGCAGCCAGCGCCGCAACAGGTGGACATCGAAGCGGGACATCCCGGCATCGAAGTCGAGCAACATCCGCAACAGATCGGCGGCCGGCACGGCGCCATCTTCCAGCAACGGCAATAAATAGATGAGACGTACAGGATCCTGTTCGTTCAACCCGCGGGCCAGTCTCTCCTTCTTGTCATCGGAGAGCATCGCCATGACTTCCCCATCGGCCAGCCAGGCGCGCAGCAACGCGTAGCCCAGAAACTCGAAAGCCCGTTCAAGCGCGTGATTCGGCCTGTCCATACCCTCCGCCACTGGCGCGAGCGAACCGGAAGGCCGCGCTTTCTCCAACCGGCGCAAGGCATGATCGAACAGGCGCAGGCGTCCCGCCGTTTCCGGCGTGTTCGCCAGCATCACCATGAGATGTATGAACACCAACCCTTCCAACGCTTCGAGTGAAACCGGACAACGGTACTTGTCGAACGGCTTCCAGCCGTCGATCTGACGCTCGCCGTAACCGAGCCGGACGCTCTCCAGCGCCGCCCACAGCTGACGACTGGTATCGCTTTTCCAGAAACTGGCATCGACCAACGACAGTGGCGTATCCGCAGCCCACGGCCATTCGCCTGCCAGACGTTGGTTCCGCGTTTCGCCAAAGGCGCCGACCAGGCGCCGCCAATCGTTGTCCAGTGGTCGCACCTGGGCGCAACGCCGGTTCAGCTCGTCGAAGCGGCGCTGATGGGATGCGTCGTCGAAGCGCTCGCGTCCTTCCAACAGACGAGTCAGGCGGTGCGAGTGCCCGCGCAGCTCCGGAAATTCCGCCAGGCACAGGTGCAACCGGACCAGGGCCGCGCAATCCTCCGCGTTGCCGAGCACGCCCAGCGCCCGCGCCTGCGACAGGGCATCGTTCAACAAGCGCTTGGCCAGACGCGGACCGAACCCGCTCAGCAGCGACAACAGCAGGCAGAAATCGGCCTGGAACAACGGGCTCTTCAATACCGCCAGATCGGGGTTGTCACGCGCCGCCTCGACGATCACCGCCAGGCCGAGCGGAACCGCATCCTCGGGCACCCGCGCCGGCAATCGCAACTCTACCTGGATCACCTTGCGCAACAGATCCGCCGGGGTTTCCGGGTCGGGCTTCGCTTCGCGCAGCAGCAGGCTTTCATCCATGCAGATGACGAACAGGTACGGCATCCGCTGGCTGAAGCGGTGGATGGAACGCAGCATCGCCCGCTGCTGCGCGACCGAGGCCCGGTCCAGGTCATCGATCACGATGATGTCCGGGCGATGCCACAGCTCTTTGCAGGAGTTCTGTATCGCCGCCCATACCGACTGCGTATGCAACCGGCGCTCGAACCCCCGCCACCAGAAACCCAGCGGGCCGCGCGCCGAAAAAAATGCCACACCAACGGCCACGGATATCATAAGTTTCGGAGAGAGGAACAGCGACATCGGATTTTTCAAACCGCCTAACCGGAGATCGTCGGGCAACGCCAAATTCAATAGAGCAATGCATATCCAGGCTACCGCGATGGCGGCAACTATCTCCAGCAATAGCAGTGACAACCGCTCCTTCCAGGACTTCCACATGCCGACGATCCGATCGAAATCCCGCGTAAGATCATTGGCCGCGTAGTCCGAAACATTGAAGAAATAGTACCGCCTGTTCGGGAATTCCGTCTTCAGCCGATCCAACGCCTGGAGCACGACGCTGCTCTTTCCCTGCCCCAACCCGCCGAAAAGCCCGATACAACGAACACACTGCGGCGGCATCACGCCATTGTGCCGCTGCTTGGCGTCCAGGACCTGGGCCAACAGTCCGGCAAGCGCCTCCCTCACCCGGCGCAGACGCGCCGCGTTGTGCGGATCAGGGGCTTCCCGCGGACGGTCGTTCAGCGGGACGTAGGCATCGACGCTCATCCTTGGCGCGATACCCGCAGCGCATCCTCGGGCGGATGATGCCAGCGAGAGGTCTCCCCGGTCTGCAACGAACAGCGGTACCAGTGGTCTTTCCAACGGTTGCCCACAACCCATACCACATGCCGGCCCAGGCGCTTGTCGAACTCGGTATGGATGAACGGCCACAGGTCGATCCATTCCACCTCGCCGTCGTCATCATGCCATTTCAGGTAGACGTGCTCCTTGTCGAAACGCGTTCCCGCCGGAGCCACCAGCTCGTGCCTCGGCCAGGGATAGGCCGAGCCCTGCAGAAAATCGCCCTGGAAACCGTGATCCCGCTGCTCGACCTGGGTCACCATCGGGAAGCTGGCCCAGAACGCCGCCGCGTCCATGACCTGGAACAAGGGCTCCCGCAATTCATCGAACACCGATTTTCCCGGCGTCAGCGAGGTATTGTGCACGAACTCGTTCCGCTTTCTCCGCAAGCACCCGCTGCCCTGCTCCAAAAAACGCCGGCCAACGCCGCCCTTCTTTCCGCCGGCGCCGATATAGGGCCGCCAACAAGCCAACTGGTCCGGCGGGAGACTCGCGAGCATCCCGCCAAGCGCTTGCTCGATCGCCTCGTAGCTGTCCTGGTTGGCCGTCAGGCATCGAGTTCCGGCGCGTCGACTCAGCGCCTGGGCCTGGGCCAGCGCGAGGCGCAGGGTCAGCGTCCAGAAGTCGAAGGCATGGGCGATGCATCGATGCCATTGCTCATCTTCCAGGCCCCGATGAAGAAAAGCGCTGATCGAAGCCAGATGCGGCGGAAGCGTATCCCCGGCGCGTCGGAAATAGAATGGCAGATAGTTCTGCAAACGACGCGACACCTCGATCGCCCATCCGTCCGGGCTGGTGCCCGAGCCATCGAGCTCGTTTTTATGCAGTATCGGTGCCTCTTCACCCGCGCCAGCGCCAATTTCGGTTTTGTCGTAGGCGGTATAGACCAGCATATCCGTCAATGGGTACCGTGAACGAACCGAGCGAGTCAATTCGACCCCCACATCCAGGGAAAGCGCGCCTCCATCCACTTGAGGAATCTTCTGGTCCAACGAAACCAAGTGATAATGTTTTTTCTCCAGATATTCTTCCGCATCCCGACCGATTGACACGAAATCCGCGCTCAAATCTCCCTCCTTGATGGCGGATTTCATGTCATCAGACCAATCAGGGTCGTCCTCAACGACAAGTACTCGTACAGGCAGATCGATCATGAAACATCTCCTCCTTTCCACTCGGGCAATATCACGTCGAAACAGGTCCGGCCTTCATCGCTGCACGCGAGAAAGACATCGCCGCCCAGACGGCGCGCGGTATCACGGCAATAGCGCAGGCCGAAGCCGGTGCCGGTGGTCTTGGTCGTAAAGCCCAACACAAACAGGCGCTCGCGGTTTTCGGCATCGATCGGGGGGCCATCGTTGCAGACGCGCAGCCGCAACTGGCGCGGATCCTCCCCGATCTCCGGCTCCAGCCAGATCTTCGTCGCCGGCGGCTCGGTCTCGCGCGCATTCTGAATCAGGTTTGCCAGGATCGCGCGCAACAGATCCGGATCGGTATGCCAGCGGATATCCGGGGCACCGTCCCGCGGCAGCTCCACCGGATGCGCATCTGGATCTTCACCGCAGGCGGCTTCGGCGGCCTCCCGCCACAACTGCCCGATCGAGACCTCTTCGGGCTCGGGCTCGTTCTTCAGCAGGTGGCGGTAGTTCTTCCAGGTCGCCGCCAGGCGCTGCTGATGGCTTTCGAGCGAGCGCAGGAACTCCTCCTTGCTCATGCGATCTTTCCTGTAGCGCTCGATCTTGTTGAACAAGGAGCCCAACACCCCGCGCAGGCTATGGCGCATGCTCTGCATGGCCTGGCTCAGCTCCGGATCCAGGGCCTGACCCAGGTAGCCATGCACGCGCGCCTGCTGGCCACGCAGCAAGCCATCGAGCAACTTCGCGAGATCGTCCAGCAGCTCCCGCATGTCGCGGCTCACGGCATCGGGCAGACGGAACAACATCACCAGCGCCTTCTCCGCACTGCCTCGCGGACCGCGCAACACGATGACCGCCTCCGAACGGGTCGCGATACCGAGTTCCTTGTCATCCGACCAACGACTCGCGTCGTTCTCAACATGGACGCTGACGGCCACCTTGTCCGATCGCTGAAGACAATCGCGGGCATAGGTCAGGGTCCAATTGGACTCGATATGCTTACGCCAATCATGCAATGCCGCCTCGTCGGCCAGATCGCCGTCCGGCAGTACGACGCTCGTGACCCGCCATGGACCCGCCTCGGTTTCGCCCGGCTCGATGACCGCCATGCGGGCAAAGCGCAGGTAGCGCGCCAGCGCCGGGTACAGGTGCCGCAGAATTCGATCTTCATTGGCATCGCGCAGACCGACGATGTCGATCAGGTCCCGCTTGAAGTGGTCGGAGCGCTGGCGCTGCAGGGTATTGGCGACGAGTCGGCAGGCCGCCTGCACATGGGTTTCATCGTCCGCCCGATAGAAGCCCGGTTCACGGTGCTCCAGGTTCACCGCGCCGAGGCGCAGACCGGCATCGGTGGTCAACGGCACCGTCAGGCTGGCGTGCATACCCGGGGTGGTTTCCAGGTAGCGCTCCCGGCAAGGCGGTTCCTCGATGTCTGTGCAGCGGATGGTTCGGTTCTCGCGGACACTGAGGGCATAGATCGACGGGTCCGCCTCGATCCCGATCGCTTCCCGTTCACGCTTGTCCGGTTGCACGCCCAACGGCGTTACCGCCCGTATCAGGCTGGCGTAATCCGGACTCAGGACGCGGCAGGTCACCTTGCCCCGCCCGTTGTCGCCGGCATGGATATCACTGTGCAGCCGTTCGACCAGCAGCCGCAGAATTTCCTTCTCGTCCCCGGTATCGGCGATTCGCGTGGCGAAATCCAGCAGCTCGCGCTGGCGGCGGCGTACCTGCTGGTTCGCCAGCCAGGCCGCCAGTTCCTGCGCCACCGGCCCGATGTGCTGCTCGTCCCGGCGCGTGAACGGCGGATCCCCGGCGGCGCGGTAGAGGGTCAGGGTGCCGAGCACGCGCGTGCCCTGGCGCAATGGCGCCGCCAGCAGGCGCAGGCCACCGAGGGCCTGTTGCAAGGCAGAGTTGTCGCCAAGATCCTTTTTCTCGACCTTCTCCAGGCGAATGATCTCGCGGCTATCTAGCAATTCCTGTAACAGCGGCACATCGGTTGGATCCAAACACTGCGGCGCCAACTCGGCATGGCCTCCACAAGGATCGACGCACCAGGCCAGCTTGCCATCATCACCCTGTTGCCGAAAGAAGCAGTGCTTCACGCCGAACAAATCGCGCAGATTCTCCTTGAAGTGATTCAATACCTCCTTATCTTCCCGCAACTGACCGAAGTCCTCGGTCAGTTGTTGGTGCAGATCGCGCCATTTCCGCCCTTCCATGTCGTGGTAGAGCTGGTCGACAATGCTGCCACACTCGTACAGGAACAACGGTGAGGCGGCCTTGTTGTAGAGGATGCGCTGGGCGCCGGCCGCGATCATCTCATCCATGTCTTCTTGCCGAATGCCCTGTTCCGCGGCGGTCATGAAGACTACGGGTACATAGCGCAGCCTGGGTTGCTCCCTCAGCGCCGCCAGCAGCTCATCCGGCGTGAAGACACTTTGGTGCCGGTCCAGGAAGAGCACCGGCCAGCTGAGCCCGGCAACACTGTCACGCAGCCAATGCACGATTCCCTTGACATCGGAAAGCACGCCGTCCAGTCCATCGTCTCCCTCCTGTTCTCCTTCCCTGGCCAGCAACAGGCAGTGCAGCATAAAGGATTCGGCATAGTGGTCACGCCAGTTGTTCCGCGCCAGCAACAGGAACTCACTGTCGTCATCGAGAAAGAGCAGGTGCGACCGCCTCGACTCGTCGCATGGCGGCAATGCCGGCGCACGCTGGGAATCGGCCAGCGCGTACTCGCGGGCAAGCGACTCGGCTGAGAAGTTCTCCTCGGCCATCTTCTGGTCGAGGTCCCAATCGGGTCTCTTCGCCTTTCTTTTCTTCGCCATGCCTCACCTGTTGCTGTCCAGATCCAGTTGTTTCGGGATGGTGCGCGGTATCCGGATCAGAAAGCCGACCTTCATCCGCTTCGCCAATGCCTCCCGCTCCATCAGCTCCAGCCCGCCGCCGAGGTATTGCGCGATCACGCGGCAGATATACAGCCCCTGGCCGTGGCCCCCCTTGCGCGTCGTAAAGCCCCGCTCGAAGATGCGCTCGCGGATGCGTTCCGGTATCGCCGGCCCGTTGTTCTCCACTGCCAGCCGCAACCAGCCGTCCGCTGTTTTTCCATCATCCGCGAGGCAACGAAGCTGGATGACGCGCCCGTGCTTCGGCGCTTCGTTTAGCCGCAACCCGTCGAAGGCGCTGATCGCGTTCAGAACAAGATTTAGCAACAGGTGCAACAGCAGCGCCGGATCCGAGCGTAACGACACGTCCTGTCGTTTCAACCCGCGGTAGCGGAGCTGGATTGCCAGCTTTCCGAGCCGGTTGCCACAGATGTACTCGATCTGCCGCAAGACCTCGCCCAGCTCGAAACGCTCGTCGGCGTGCCGCCGCTCCATGGCGTTGAAGGCCTCGGCGATATCGTGGGTACGCCGGCTGGCGTCCTTCAGGATCTTCACCAAGAACAGCAGGCGTTCGGCATCCTTTTGGCCGGTCTCCCGGTACAGGCGCGCCGCGAGGCGGGCCTGCTGCTCGGCGATCTCGCCGATATTGTTCATCTGGTGGCCGATCTCGTGATGCAGGATGCCGGGGGCCAGCTCGGTGAGCAGACGCGAGCGCTCCTCGCGAACCAGGTTCGCGGCATTGCGCAACTGGTGCTCCAGCCCCCGGTAGGCCATGCCGAGAAAATGCAGGCAGCGCCATTCCTGGGCAGCGCCGGAGGGCGGGGTCTGGCGCTGACCTTGGCCAATCTCGGGATACAGAATGAACAGCAGGCGATCGGGGTAGACGCGGGCGTTGGCACTGGGCAGCGGGATGGCGGCGATCCAGAACGGCTTGTCGCGATGATCGATCAGGCTGTCGAATTCACCGGCATAGTCATCGACATAATCGCTGCGCCACAGCTCGATCGCCTGCTGGCGTTCGAACAGGCGCGGGATGAAGCGCCGCGTCTGCTTGCCAAAGCGCGGCATCCAGTCGCGGCAATAGTTGCGCCAGCGATCCCGGTGAATGCGACGCTGCTTGCCACCGAAGAAGCGAGGGCCATTGCGGGTCTCGATGCGCTCGATGACGAATGCCGCCAGCGCCTGGCTGGGCGGGTCCAGAACATCGAGTTCGTTCATGAAGTAGTCCAGCAGCGCCTCGCGCGAGATCGCGCGGTTGGTCATCTCGAACATCCGCTCGATCAAGGCATCGTACTGGCGATGGCCGACGCGGCGGATATTGGGGCCGGTGTAGTCGACCTCCCACTCGATCTCATTGCGAAAATGCTGGATGCGGCGCTTCAGGGCTTCGCGCAGCTCGCCGAGGCGCCGCGACACATCCTCGGCGATCCGCCGCTTGACGGTCTCGGTACGCTCACGCGCGCCAGCTCCGAATGAACGCCAATCACGGATGTCGAATGCCTGGCTGGCATCATCGACGGTGGCCAGCAATACCCTTTGCCAGTGGTCGAGCAACTCCGGCGTGGTGGCGAAGCGCTTACGCGGCTTCGCGTTGGGTTCGGCAGCAGAATCATCCCCGCTTTTTCTCTTGCCCATCCTCCTCCCCCGGGTCGTACTTTTCGATCCTACCGTTTCGAAGGGCCCGAGCCAAGCCAGACGCCTCCCAAGGCTGGACAATCGCGCTTGCTTTCGCTTGACCTTTCAAACCAGCGTAGCGTAAATGCCACCGAAGTATACGCTGCCCGGTCCGCGGTGTTTGATCGGAGCTATACCTTGCGCCGTACCTCGATCACGTCCGGCAACTGGGCGATACGGTCGAGCACGCGGCCGAGCTGGGCGATGTCGCGAATCTCGACCGAGAAGCGCATCGTTGCGGTGTCGGTCTTGCGGTCGCTGTGGGTGTTTACGCCGAGGACATCGACCTCGGCCTGGGTGAAGGCGGCGGAGATGTCGCGCAGCAGGCCCTTGCGGTCAGCGGCGATGACCTGGATATCGACCGGATAAAGGGTTTGGTCGAGATTGTCGGCCCAGTTGACCTCGACGAGGCGCTCGGGCGCCTGTTCGCGCAGCTTGCGCACCACCGGACAGCTCAGACGGTGCACGCTGACGCCATGCCCCCGGGTGATGAAGCCGATCACCGGGTCTTGGGGCACGGGCTTGCAACAACCAGCGATGTGGGTGAGCAGGTCATCCATGCCGGCGACGACAAACTGGCCGCGTGGCCGCGACCGGCGCGCACGGCGCGGCGGCGCAGGAAGCGGGGCTTCCCCGGGCCTGTTGCCGGATTCGCCGAGCACCTGGAGCGGGGAGAGATCGCCACGCCCGATCGCTGCGAGCAGCTCTTCGCCGGTCTCCAGGTTATGGCGCCGGGCGACGGCGTCGAGGTCGGGCTTCGGCAGGGCCAGGCGTTGTTGTTCGCGTTCGAGACTGCTCTTGCCGATGGCGACGTGTTCGTCGTGATCTTGCTGGCGGAACCATTGGCGCACGCGGTTGCGGGCACGCGCGGTGCGAATATAGCCGGCGTGGCCGTTGAGCCAGTCGCGGCTCGGCCCGCCCTCGCGCGCGGTGATGATCTCGACGGTGTGACCGCTGCGCAGGACATGGGTCAACGGCACGATGCGGCCGTCGACGCGCGCGCCCCGACAGCGATGGCCGACACTGGTATGGATGGCGTAGGCGAAGTCGACCGGGGTGGCGCCGGCGGGCAGCTCGATGACCTCGTTGGCGGGGGTCAGGACGTAGACATGGGCGGCCTCGAACTCTTGCTCCAGCACCTCGCTCTCGGCGCCGTCCTCGCTTTTCTGTTCGAGCCACTGGCGCATCCACAGGATGCGGCGCTCGAGATCGGCGTTGCTGTCGCCGCCTTCCTTGTAACGCCAGTGGGCGGCAACGCCGAGCTCGGCGTGGGCGTGCATCTGGTGGGTGCGCACCTGGATCTCGACCGGCAGGTTCCCCGGTCCGATGACAACGGTATGCAGCGACTGGTAGTTGTTGCCCTTTGGGGTGGCGATGTAGTCGTCGAATTCGCCGGGGATATGCTTCCACAGGCCGTGGACAACGCCCAGCGCGGCGTAGCAGTGGGGCACAGTATCGACCAGGATGCGCACCGCGAGCACGTCGAAGACCTGGGCGAAGTCGATGCCCTTGCGCTGCATCTTCTTCCAGATGCTGTAGATGTGCTTCGGGCGACCCATCACGCTGGCCTCGATGCCCATCTCGCGCAGGCGTTCGCCGAGCGCCTCCATGACCTGCTCGACATAGCGCTCGCGCTCCTCGCGGCGCGCCTCGAGCAGACCGGCGATTTTCTTGTATTCGTCGGGATTCAGATAGCGGAAGCTGAGGTCTTCGAGCTCCCATTTCAGCTGCCAGATGCCAAGACGGTTGGCGAGCGGCGCGTGGATGTCCATGGTGACGCGCGCGACGGCGCGACGCAACGCCTCGGGCTGGCGCTTGAGGTGACGCATTTGGTACAGGCGGCGGGCGATCGCGACGATGATGACGCGCACGTCATCGGCGATGCTCAACAGCAGGCGGCGCAGGTTTTCGATCGAGGCGCGATCGGCATTCTCGATCGCGCCGTAACGGGTCAGCGCGCCGATGCGACCGAGGTCGGCGACCATCGCGGCGACGTCGTCACCGAAGGCGGCGACCGGAACGCTGCCGTCTTCGGCGCATTCGCCGGTATCGGCGAGAATCGCGGCGAGCACGGTGTCGGCGTCGAGCTCCAGCGCAAGCAGAATCTCGGCCACCGACAGCAGCAGATGCATGCGCTGATTGCCGAGCGCGTCATGCTCGTCGCCCCGGCAGTCCCAGGCCAGCTCGCAGGCAGCGCGCAGACGCTCCGGGTCGCCGCCGAATTCATCGCCGATGGTGTTCAGCCAGTGGTCGATGTCGTCGCGGGTCAGGTCTCCTTCCGGCAGCCGGGTACGGGTGCTGACCATTCGCGCTAAGGCGCTTCGTCATCCAGCTTGTGACTGACCAGGCCGTCAGCCAGCTTGGGTTCGAACCAGGTCGACTTCGGCGGCATCACTTCACCGGCATCGGCCACCGCCATCAGGTCTTCCATCGCGGTGGGATGCAGCGCGAAGGCCACTGCCCAATCACCACTGTCGACACGCCGTTGCAGCTCCTCCAGCCCGCGGATGCCACCGACGAAGTCGATGCGCTCGTCACGGCGCGGGTCGGAGATGCCGAGCACCGGCTCGATCAGGTTGTTGGCCAACAGGCTGACATCGAGCCGCGCCACCGGGTCGTCGCCCGGCAGGTACTCCGGATTCAGCACCAGCCGGTACCACTGACCCGGCAGGTACATCGCGAAGCGACCCGCGCCGCTGGGTTTCTCCGGCCCGCTGATCGCTTCGATCAGGAAGCGTTCGGCGACCCGGCCGCGAAAGGCGTCGAGATCGAGCCCATTGAGATCGCGCACCACGCGATTGTAGTCGAGGATCTGCATCTGGTCGTGCGGAAACACCACTGACAGGAAGTAGTTGTAGGACTCCTCGCCGGTATGCCCGGGATTCGCCGCCTTGCGCTGGGCGCACACGCGCGACGCCGCCGCCGAGCGGTGATGGCCATCGGCTACATAGAGAATGCCCAACTCGTCGAAGGCCCGCGCCAGGCGCGTGATGACCTCGGGCTCATCGAGCACCCAGATCTCGTGCTTCACGCCGGAGAGCTCGGCGACGCAGTCGGCCGGCTGCCGGGTGACACGCGCGAGTTCGTCATCGATCGCGCGGGTGGCGCGGTACACCAGAAACACCGGCCCGGTCTGGGTGTTCAGGGCATCGATCTGGCGTACCCGGTCGTCTTCCTTGACCGGCCGGGTGAACTCATGCTTCTTGATCCGCCCCTCGTCATAGGCCGCGACCGAGGCGGCCGCCACCAGCCCGGTCTGCACATGATCGCCCATCGTCAGGCGGTAGACATAGAAGGCTGGCGCCGGATCCTGGCGGATCACGCCTTCGGCGATCATCCGTTCCAGGTTCTCGCGCGCCTTGGCATAGACCTCCGGCGCATAGGGATCGGTCTCCGGCGGCAGATCGATCTCGGGCCGCGAGACATGCAGAAAACTCCATGGCCGATCCTTGGCCAGCGCCGCCGCCTCCTCTCGGCTGACGACATCATAAGGGGGAGCGACGACATCGGCCTCCCGGCCGGGCGCCGGACGCAGACCACGGAAGGATTTCAGCAACGGCATTGGGAACTCCTGAAACAGGCGGGGATTCTGGCGCGCATTCTTCCAGATAGCGGAAAGAATGGCAAAGGCGTTTCCGGATGGCGGAAGACGGCGCACCGAAACATCTGAGCCGCAGATCTTGTCAAGGCAGAGGCGCGAAGATCGTGAACAGATTCTCCAGGGAAGGATCCGGATCAGAGACAAGTGAAGCATCGGGGCAGCGCCGTACCGCCGCGGCTGAGACAGAATGCACAACCTAACAGTCTGTCGGACTGGGCCCGCGCCAGCTGGTAGAATCCGGGGAAGAACAAGTTTATCCAAGCCGATCCGAACCAAGCCCTGCTGCTGTCAGTAGACCTACGCGAGTGGGTTCCCGCCGATGACATGGTGCACTTTGTTCTCGAAGCGGTGGAACAAGTGCCGATGCACCACTTCAAGGTGAACCACCATGGTGGCGGCTCCAAGCAGTACCACCC
>JALVEB010000128.1 GCA_027008705.1 Sedimenticola sp.
CATCCGCCGCGCGGCGGGACCGGCGACCCAGCGGCTCATGTAATCGAAATCGAACGCCGGCGCGATCTCGCGCTGCACATAGCGTTCCATCGCGGCCGGGTTTCGATTGCCCGGTTGGCGGAGAAAAACGAGCAAACGCTCGATACCATTGGAAACCATCTTCGCGGGATCATCGATCGGCGCGTCACCAGCGGCGCCCGCCCACAACGGCATTGCAACCAACCATGACAGCCATATCCAAAAACCGATTTTCTTTTTCATTCGTCATCCTCCTCGTTTATGCGAAACAGCGGCATGCAGATTGCCAACTACGCTGCATGAAAGCAAGTCGATCCACACTCGCCGCGCTGCGGGCGGACAGGATATAATGGGGCCGAATCATGCCTTCGCACATCCCGACTCAAGGAACCTGTCATGGCCACATACCCGTTCAGCTTCAGCAATTTCCTCCTGCGCCTGGCGTTCGCCCTGGTCGTCGTGTTCGCCACTTATAACCCGGAGGGCTATTCGTACTACGATTGGGCGATCAAGCCGCTGTTCGAGGATCTCGGCAGTTTCTCGGTTCTGAAGGCCCTGGTGGGCCTGACCTTGCTGATCGGCTGGATCATCCTGGTGCGCGCAACGATCAACGCCCTCGGCATTTTCGGCACGGTGTTGGCGATTCTGTTCTTCGTGCTGCTGATCTGGCTGATCATCGATCAGTTCGATCTGTCCACCGACAGCCTGCGCGTTATCAGCTATATCGTGGAACTGGTGATCGCCGCGGTCTTGAGCGTCGGCGTTTCATGGTCGCACCTGCGACGCAAGCTGACCGGACAGGTCGACACCGACGAGGTCGACCGCGCGGACTGAGGCCGAAGGAGGTCGCCGCTCCTTCATGGAAACGGTGACAAAACGAAGAAAGCGGCGGGCCTCAGGAGGTTCCGCCGTTGTGGCAGCCGATCGCCGAAACGTTGGAGGACTTGCAAGCCCACGCCGACTGACTGCCCGCGTCGACGCTCACCGGGACCTGGAACAAGGAATAACCGCCGGCGCACTCCAGCATCTGTGACAGGTGAAGCGGTCGCGCCTGGCCGTCGAAACACCAGCAGAAACCGTCATTGGCATCGGCAAAGACACATTTGGTCATCAGCAGGATGTGCTCGCGCCCTTCCGCCGGCGGCTGGTAGATCACGGGCATGTATTCCACCGCGCCCTGCTTGCGGGTGATGCGAAGCATCGAGCAACGCGGCTCTTCGATCAGGATCTCGACCCCACACTGTTGACGATTGTTCTTGTCCAGCCGCATCCAGCGAATCACTCCGATCCGCGACACGGCAGACGAATCCAGATCGCTCAGCACACCCACCATCTCGCCGACATGGGCCGCGCTCTGGCTGGCGTCGCCGGCGCATATGGACATGCCGCCGGCGCCCACGTCGCACATCAGGAAGTAATGAACCGGCACATCCTCCGGAGAAGCCAGATTCTGTTTCCCCACAAACTCGACCTCGGCCATCTCGGAGTTCCATTCCAGCGCCGCGGCTTGCGCCTTCCAGGCGGCCGAGTCCACCGTAGCCAAATCCAACGAGATGTCGTCGCGGTCTTTCGGCAAGGGCATGCCACCCAGTATCGCATACAGATCATCGAAGCCGAGCACGGCCTTTACCGCTTCATGACAACGACCGCGCGCCTCGTGCCGACGCGCGCCCATGCCCCATGCCAGCATCAGCGACGACAGCATCGAGGGCGTCAATTGATCCGGCCGGGCCAACGGACGATCGCGCATGTTGCCATTGCGCCGTTGCTCGGCCTCCGCCATCTCGATGGCGACCAGCCCCGCGAGGTCTGCGGTCTGGATGTACCAACCCGCGAGGGAATGCGACATCTCGGCCGCCGCGACCGGCACCGGAGGACGATCCTGATTCACATCGACGAGGAAAGGCCCCCGCTGGCGATCAATCTCGTCGCCGATGCGCTCGAGGTGGCAGGCGTCGACCCAGCGCCGCAAGGCCAGTCGCAGGCGCTGGATCTCCGGCGGTCGGAAACGTTGCGGGGCGGCCAGCGCGAACAGCAGCGCCTGCTTGTACAACGCGGCGATACTCAGCTTCTCGCTGTCATCGGAAAGCAGCGGCTGGGACCATTCGGCACGGCCCTCGGAGACCGCCTGTTCAAAGTTACTGTGGATCTCCAGCCAATGGTAGTACGGGATCGCGCGGTAGACCTGACAACGATTACGCAGCAACTCGAACAGAATCTCCTGGGCGCGGTGAAAGGCGCGCCGACGCAAGCCGCGATGCAACAGCCGCAACGCGCCACGCTCGGCGCGGGAATCGTCCAGCACCCGCTTGTAGACCAGGAAGATCTTCAGCCGCAGCTTATAGAGCAGATCCGCCACGCGCAGGTCCTCGCGCGCGAGCGGCAGCGCTTTCGCCGCCAAATGAGATTCGATGCCCGAGCTGATCGGATGGCAACGCGACACCAATATCTCGATCGATTCGAACAACTGTGGTGGCGGTAACCTGCTCCGACTCAGTATCCGCGCGCGCTCGAACAGGGCGCGCGCGGTGGCGCGCGAACCGCTGGCGGGAAGCTGTTCGATCCATGCGCTCATCGCGCGGGGTTTGAGCCGGGCGAGTTCGCGCTCGCTCAGGTCGGCCCTGGGTGGCAGCGCGAAGATATTCCTTGATCGGGTCATTGTCTTGTTCCTTATGTCGCTTTTCGATCCACCCTGAATCTCCGCGATCGATGCACACCCGGCGGGAGTCGCCGGAGCGAACGATCGACCAGCGGTGTCACATACTCGTCACCCAGGTGATCGCGCTTCATTTCGCTTGACG
>JALVEB010000129.1 GCA_027008705.1 Sedimenticola sp.
GGCGGCGCCCCCGAGATCCAGGCCACCGGCCAGGCGCCGAGCGATCCGCGGGAACCGGCGCTGGTCGCCACCCTGCCTCCCGGCCGCTATACCGCGGTTCTGTCCAGCGAGGACGGTTCGACCGGAAACGCCGGTCTTGCGATATACGATGTCAAATCGCTGACCGGGCAGGCCCTGAGCACCATCGAAAAGCTAAGCGGTCGCTGGACCGGCGTCCAGTATTACACGATCAACGGCCACCAGTGCCGCTGGCGCCTTGAAATCCAGTTTAACCAGGACAACAGCCTGAGTTATACCCGCAATCTGATCAGCGATGACATCAATGGAAGTGGCTTTCGACGGAACTGCGAGGTCAATCGGCCTGTGTTTAAAGAGGAAACCGGCCCGAACGGAGATAAAAGACAGGTTCTGACGGTCGAGAATCTGCCCGACCGCGACGTATTTGGTTTTCAGGTCAATGGCGATACAATCGAGCTGGATGCCTCCTGGCCACAGGATTTCTCTTGGCCATACGTCGGCAAGGTTTCTTTCGATGGTGAACGACGTGCCGCGATCACCTCGACCATCGACGTTGATGGCCTGTTCATCGAATTCCGCCTCGATCTGGCCCGCTGAGCTGCTTCTGAGTCGAGTACGGTGCACGATCGCCGCGCGCGCATAGCGCGCGGCGGTCAATACTCGTAGTCGATCGTCTGCCGGTAGGCCTCGGCCAGCTCGGCATAATGGCGGGCCGAATAGGCGAAGTAGTCGATCTCGTCCTCGCGCAACGCGCGAACCCGGCGCGCCGGCGAGCCCAGGTACAGAAAGCCGCTCTCCAGGCGCTTGCCGCCCGGCACCAGGCTGCCGGCGCCGATCACCACCCGGGGTTCGACCCGCGCGCCGTCCATCACGATCGCCCCCATGCCGATCAGACAGTCGTCGCCGATCTCGCAGCCATGCAGGATCACGCGATGACCGACGGTAACGCCGCGTCCCACCGTCAACGGGTGCCCCCGTGGCGCGAACCGTCCGGCGTGGGTCACATGCAATACGCTGTTGTCCTGGATGTTGCTGTCGGCGCCGATCTCGATCCGATGGATATCGCCGCGCGCGACGACGCCGGGCCACAGCGACGCGCGTGCGCCGATGCTCACGTCGCCGATCACCGTCGCGGCCGGGTCGATCCAGGCATCGCTGGCGATGCTTGGGGTTTTGTCGGCAAAGTCTCTGATCATGGCGGCATGCCCTCCACGGCAACCCTCTGGGCGCCCCGATGGCGCCTCCCTTCCATCCCCATTATGGCAAGTTCGGCGGTCCCTTCCCAACCCCCGGTCCATCTGTGCGAAAATCCCTGAACCCAACCCACGGAGACCCCGATGAGCAACCCGCTGCTGGAGTCCTACCACCTGCCACCGTTCTCGCGCATCGAGCCGGCCCATGTGGAACCGGCGATCGATCATCTGCTGGCGCGCAACCGCAAGGCCATCGGCGAGCTGTTGGCGCGCCCCGAGCCGCCTGACTGGGAGCGCTTCATCGCCCCGATCGAGGCTTGGGAAGACCAGCTCAGCCGCGCCTGGGCGCCGGTCAGCCACATGAACTCGGTCGCCGACAACGAGGCGCTGCGCGCGGCCTACAACGCCTGCCTGCCGAAACTCGCGAATTACGCCACCGAGATGGGGCAGAACCCCGCGCTGCTCGCCGCCTACCAGCGCGTGCGCGATGACGACGAATCGCTCGATTCGGCGCAGCGCAAGGCCCTGGACGACGCGATCCGCGATTTCCATCTCTCGGGCATCGACTTGCCGGCCGCGCAACGCGAGCGCTTCCGCGCGATCAGCGAGGAACTCTCCCAACGGACCAATCAGTACGAACAGCATGTGCTTGATGCCACCCACGCCTGGAGCAAGCACATCGACGACGAATCCCAGCTTGCCGGGCTGCCCGGGTCGGCGCGCGCGCTGGCCCGTCAGCAGGCCGAGCGGAGAGGGCTGGACGGCTGGTTGTTGACGCTGGAGTACCCCTCCTACCTGCCGGTGATGGGCTATGCCGACGACGAGGCGCTACGCCGCGAGGTCTATGAGGCCTTCAGCACGCGCGCCTCGGACCAGGGCCCCTATGCCGGCCAGTGGGACAACAGCGAGGTCATGGAGCGCATCCTCGCGCTGCGCCATGAGCAGGCCCGGCTGCTCGGTTTCGCCAACTATGCCGAGCGCTCGCTGGCCACCAAGATGGCCCGCGATCCGGACGAGGTGCTGGGTTTTCTCCATGACCTCGCCGCGCGGGCGCGCCCCCAGGCCGAGCGTGAACTGGCTGAACTGCGCACCTTCGCTGCCGAACACCATGGCCGGCGCGAGTTGCAAGCCTGGGACATCGCCTACTACTCCGAAAAGCTGCGCCAGCACCGCTATGCGATCACCCAAGAAGAACTCAAACCCTGGTTCCCGGAGACCCGCGTGGTGCCCGGCCTGTTCCAAGTGGTCCAGCGTCTCTACGGACTGCGCATCGAGGCCCGCGAGGATGTCGATACCTGGCATCCGGACGTGCGCTTCTACGAGATCCGGGATGCCGCCGGCAGGCTGCGGGGCCAGTTCTACCTGGATCTCTATGCCCGACCGCACAAGCGGGGCGGTGCCTGGATGGACGACTGCGTGGCGCGCCGCCGCACCGGGGACGGCGTGCAGACCCCGGTGGCCTTCCTGACGTGCAACTTCTCACCGCCGGTCGGCGACCAACCGGCCTTGTTGACCCACGACGATGTCATCACCCTGTTCCACGAATTCGGCCATGGTTTGCACCATATGCTGACGCTGGTCGATTACCCCGAGGTGTCCGGCATCAACGGCGTGCCCTGGGACGCGGTTGAGTTGCCCAGTCAGTTTATGGAGAACTGGTGCTGGGAGAAGGAGGCGCTGGATCTGATCTCCGGCCATGTCGACAGCGGTGAACCGATTCCCAACGAGCTCTATCAACGCATGCTGGCGGCGAAAAACTTCCAGTCCGCGATGGCGATGGTGCGCCAGCTCGAGTTCTCGTTGTTCGATTTCCGCCTCCACCACGAGTACGACCCCGAGCGCGGCGGGCGTATCTACGAGATCCTCGACGAGGTGCGACGCGAGGTCGCGGTCATCCAGCCGCCGGCTTTCAACCGCTTCGCCCACGCCTTTTCCCATATCTTCGCCGGCGGTTACGCTGCCGGCTACTACAGCTACAAGTGGGCCGAGGTACTCTCGGCCGATGCCTATTCACTGTTCGAGGAGAAAGGCGTATTCAGCCAGGAGGCCGGCGCGGCCTTTCTGCACCATATCCTCGAAAAGGGCGGCTCGGCCGATCCGATGGCGCTCTATATCGCATTCCGCGGTCGCAAGCCCAGCATCGAGCCCCTGCTGCGGCACAACGGGATCACCGGCCGGGCGGCATGAAATACCGCGATCTGCGTGACTTTCTCGCCCAACTGGAGGCGCGCGGCGAACTCAAGCGGGTCACCGCCGAGGTTGACCCCTACCTGGAGATTACCGAGATCTGCGACCGCACGCTGCGCGCCGGCGGACCGGCCTTGCTGTTCGAGAACGTCAAGGGTTCGGAATTCCCGCTGCTCGGCAACCTCTTCGGCACCACGCAACGCGTCGCGATGGGCATGGGCGAGGAATCGGTCGAGGCCCTGCGTGAGGTCGGCCGGCTGCTCGCCTTCCTGAAGGAGCCGGATCCGCCGAAAGGCATGAAGGACGCCTGGAACAAGCTGCCGGTGTTCCGCAAGGTGCTCGACATGGCGCCGAAGCGGATCGGCAACGCCCTCTGTCAACAGCACCGCTGGGAAGGCGAGGCGGTCGATCTGGCGCGCCTGCCGGTGCAGACCTGCTGGCCGGAGGATGCCGGTCCGCTGATCACTTGGGGGCTGGTGGTGACGCGCGGCCCGGGGAAATCACGCCAGAACCTCGGTATCTATCGCATGCAGGTGATCGGGCGCAACCGCGTGATCATGCGCTGGCTGGCGCATCGCGGCGGCGCGCTGGATTTCCGCGACTGGCAACGTCGGCATCCCGGCGAGCCCTTTCCGGTCGCGGTCGCGCTCGGCGCCGATCCGGCAACGATACTCGGCGCGGTCACTCCGGTGCCCGACAACCTCTCGGAATACGCCTTCGCCGGCCTGCTACGCGGCGCGCGCACCGAGGTGGCCGGATGTCTCGGCAGCGATCTGCAGGTGCCGGCCTCGGCCGAATTCGTGCTCGAAGGACATATCCGGCCCGACGATACCGCGCCGGAAGGCCCGTTCGGCGACCATACCGGTTATTACAACGAGGTCGACGATTTCCCGGTATTCACCATCGAGCGCATCACTCACCGCGAAGCGCCGATCTATCACAGCACCCATACCGGCCGGCCGCCGGACGAGCCGGCGATCCTCGGCGTCGCGCTGAACGAGGTCTTCGTGCCGATCCTGCAAAAGCAGTTCCCGGAGATCCGCGACTTCTACCTGCCGCCGGAGGGCTGTTCCTATCGGGTCGCCGTGGTCACCATACAGAAACAGTATCCGGGTCACGCCAAGCGCGTGATGTTCGGCGTCTGGTCCTTCCTGCGTCAATTCATGTACACCAAGTTCGTCATCGTCACCGACGAGGATATCGACGCGCGCTCGTGGAACGATGTAATCTGGGCGATGAGCACGCGCATGGATCCGGCGCGCGATACCACGATCGTCGAGAACACTCCGATCGACTACCTCGACTTCGCCTCGCCGGTATCCGGTCTGGGTGGCAAGATCGGTTTCGATGCCACCCACAAATGGCCCGGCGAAAGCGATCGCGAGTGGGGTCGGCCAATCCGCATGGACGAGGCGATCGAGGCCCGCGTCAGCGCGCGCTGGAACGAGCTGTTCCCGGACACCGCGCCGGCACCACCGACCGAACCCCAGGGAGACTGACATGCACACCATCATGCTGATGAACGCCAAGGGTGGCTGTGGCAAGACCACGCTGGCCACCAACCTTGCCACCTGGTACGCCGACGAGGGTTTCCGCGTCGCGCTCGCCGATTACGATCCGCAAGGCTCGGCGCTCGACTGGCTCGAGGCGCGCAAGGATTACGAAGGCATCCCGGAGATCGCCGGCATTGATGCCGCCAACGGCGCGGCGCGCGCGCCGCGCGGAACCGATTACCTCATCATGGACGTGCCCGCCGGCATCCACGGCAAGGAGATCAACCGTCATCTGCGCCGCGTCGATCACATGATCCTGCCGGTTCTGCCCTCGCCGCTGGACATCCGCGCCTGCCAACGCTATCTGAAGGAGCTGAGCCGCAACCAGCGCCTCGCGCGCGGCACCCTGAAGGTCGGCGTGGTCGCCAACCGGGTACGCGAGAATACCCGCGCCTTCCACGACCTGGAAGCCTTTCTGAGTCAGCTTGAGATTCCCTTCCTGACCCGCCTGCGCGAAAGCCAGAACTATATCCGAGCCGCAGAAACCGGCCTCGGTCTGTTCGAGCTGGCGCCATCGAAGGTCTACAACGATGTCGTGCAGTGGGATCCGATCATCGATTGGTTGAAGGCGGGCTGAGCGAGTCGCGCCGGCGGGGGGAACCGCAGGCGGAAAGACCGCGCCCAAGATCCGGGTAGCGGAACCGCATGCCGAGCTCCTCCCGCGCGCGCCGGTTGCTCAGGCGTCGGGATTCGCGCAGATAGCTCAACAGTCCCTCGGACAGCCGCCCCCGGGCCTCGGAAAGCGGAATCTCGGGGAGGCGCGGCAGGCCGGCGAAATCGGCCACGGCATGGAAGTAATCGGTCATCTTGCCAGGCGCGCCGTCACAGGCATGGTAGATCCGCCCGGGTCGGCCTCGCATCATCGCGGCCTGGCACAGGCGGGCGAGATCCTCGACATGGATACGGTTGGTGTACGGCGCCTCGTCACGCCGCACGATCGGCGCGCCGGAGCGGATCCGCCGCAGCGGCAGCCGCTCCGGCCCATAGATACCGGCGACGCGCAAGAAGATCACCTCGCAACCGGTCTCGTCCGCCCAGGCGCGCAGCGCCTGCTCGCCGTCCCAGCGCCGCCAGGCGCGATCGGCGCATGGGTTCGGTGGCCGCGTCTCATCGACCCAGGCGCCGTTGCAATCGCCATACAGCCCAGTGGTACCGATCGAAACGATGCGCGCTGGTGGATGGGCCGCGCAGGCGGCAAGGAAACGCCGCATGCGGGTATCGACCCGCCCTCGAGGTTCGGGTGGAACAAGGTAGTAGAGTCGCCGACCGGCCAGCGCGGCGGCCTGCTCATCCGTGAGCGCGGCAACGTCTTGCGCGGTGGCGTCGATGCCGCGTCCGCGTAGCGCGGCGGCGGAAGCCCCGCTACAGGTCAATGCGCGACAGTGCTCGCCGCGCTCGCGGTGAAGATGCTCGACACGGCTGCCGACGTAACCACAACCGACGATGACCGGCGCGTGCCGCTCGTTCCCGGCTCTCATCTCCTTAGGCGTTGCAGCCGCCTTGGTCGCCGCCTTCGCTGTATTTCTCGTCTTCCTTCTTGCGCGCGCGCTGGATCTCGAACTGGCGGCGCATCTCGATTACATCCTTGCGCTCCTCTACGCGCCGTTCAAGGATGCCTTCGCGTTCCTTGATGGTTTTCTCGCCATACAACACCTGCTTCAACAGGCGGCTGCCGAACTTCATCAGGGCGATGTCGTCTTGCTCGATATCGAGATAGAGCTCCTCGGGCAGATCCCAGGCCTTGCGAAAGGTATCGCTGAGCACGAAGCGGCGAAAGCGATCGAGATCGTAGTTCGCCATGAAGAACAGTTGCAGACTCAACTCGGGCGGTTTTCCCACCGTCGGGCCGGCGGATTTCTTCTTCAAAATCAGCTGCATGTACTCACGGTTCATGTCGTCATACTGCTCGACTTGCTGCTCCTTGCGGTACTCCTCGATGGTCAGCTCGCGGTCTTCCTCGTGCCCTTTGCAGTGTTCCTCGACGACCAGCGCGTAATGGATCTGCTCGGCCGGCGCGTCCTTCGGTTTCATCGCCAGGTTCGCGACCGGGTAGTAGCGGCAGGCGGTCGGGCGATCTTCATAGACGCCACAGCCTTCCTCCGTCATGAACAGGCACTGTCCATCGTCATTGGTGCGCATCTTCACGCCGGGCAGGCCGTCGCCGTCCATCTGAAACGGCACCGTATGCTGCTTCAGGAATTCGGAGCTGTCGACGCCCAGGCGCTGTTTCAGGCGGATGATGTCATACGGGGTCAGGGTGATGTCGGCCTGCTTGCAGCAGGCATTGAAGCAGGAGATGCCTTTATGGCAGCGAAAGCGAATCTTGCTGTCCGGCGACAACATCTTGGGCATGACATCGCTCTGGAATGGCAGATCAAAGGGTTCGCTCATGATGATTTCCTCGTGAAGACACCGGCGCGGACGCTGGCCGGCGGTTGGGGAAGCTCTGATCCTTCATAACAGGCATCGTGCGGCGCTATCGGCGCGTGCCAGAATGATCCGGGCTTCCTTGGGCGATCAGGCAACGGATGTTGCGCTGATTGAAGCGATTTGTCCAGTTTTTGGCCAATTGGCGGCCGCTGGGGGTTGGGAAAAAACCTAAGCCGGAGTGGCTTGCATAAACGCAAAAAAGTCCGGGCGCTTCCACGCCCGGACTTTCACTGGCTTTTCAGCCGGTCCGCGTGTTCTTACTTGAACAGCTTGGACTTGTCGACCAGATCGACGTGGGCACGCTTGAAGCAGGTCCAGGTCTTGGTCTTGCGATCATAGATCGAGTTCACGAAGCAGTGCCAGTTCTCTTCATCGACAAAGTTCTTGTCCATGCGATAGTAGAAGCCCGGGTAACGGGATTCTTCGCGGAACTGGATGTGCTTCATGTGCGCTTCCGCGGTCAGGATGCGATGGTAGTTCTCCCAGGCGCGGAGCAGCTCGTGGAGATCCTTGGCACGCATCTTCTTCGCGTCTTCCTTCAGCATCTCCAGCTTCTCTTCGGCTACCGCCAGCATCTTGTCGTTGGTGGTGTAGTAGGTGGCCACACCGGCAACGTACTCGTCCATGATCTTCTGCAGACGGAATTGCAGCATGCGCGGGGTGATGTAGTTCGGGTTTACATCGATCGCGGTGCTGTAGTCCTTGTGCTCGAGGAAGGTCTTGACCGGCTGGTAGATCTCGGCAACCAGATCATCAACCGAATCTTCCAGTTCAGGGGTGTGATCCTTGTTGTCGATCACGAACTGAACCATCGACTTCGCGCACATGCGGCCTTCGGCGTGAGAGCCGGAGGAGAACTTGTGACCGGATGCGCCAACGCCGTCACCGGCGGTGAACAGACCGGTAACCGTGGTCATGCCACGATAGCCCCAGTTCCAGCCAGACGGCAGGTGCTCGGGAACACCAGACTCGGTTTCCTCGGTCGGCGCGCCGACGTCGGTCGGACCCGATACCCAGATACCGCAGCAGCCAGAGTGCGAACCCAGCAGGTACGGCTCGGTCGGCATCAGCTCGGAGTTCTTCTTCTCCGGCTCGATGTTCTCACCAGCCCAGATACCGCACTGGCCGATACACATATCAAGGAAGTCTTCCCAGGCTTCTGCTTCGAGGTGCTTGACCTCACGCGGGGACAGGGTCTCGCGCAGATTGGCCAAGGCGGTGACGGTGTCCATGTAGATCGGACCACGGCCTTCGCGCATCTCTTTCAGCATCAGGTGGTTACGCAGGCAGGAAGCCGGTACCGCTGCCTGACCATACGGCGGGTAGTCATCCAACATGTCCTTGTTGCGATCCATGTAGATCTCGCCAAAGGCGTTGGTGGCCTTGGCCTTGAACAGCAGGAACCAGGCGCCAACCGGGCCGTAACCGTCCTTGAAGCGGGTCGGTACGAAGCGGTTTTCCATCAGAGTCAGCTCAGCGCCAGCCTCGGCCGCCATGGCGTAGGTGGAACCGGCATTCCATACCGGGTACCAGGCGCGGCCCTGACCTTCACCGACCGAACGCGGACGGAAGATGTTGACGCAGCCACCAGCGACCAGCAGGATCGCCTTCGCCTTGTAGACGTAGACCTTGTCTTCGCGGGTCGAGAAGCCAACGGCGCCGGCAATGCGGTTGCTGTCGTTCTTGTCGTTGACCAGCTTGACGATGAAGACACGCTCCTGGATCCGGTCGGTACCCAGCGCCTTCTTCGCGGCCTCGGCGACGATCCACTTGTAGGATTCGCCGTTGATCATGATCTGCCACTTGCCCGAGCGGACCGGCTTGCCGCCGTCCTTCAGCGGAGTCAGGCCCTGGGCGCCGTCGTGACGCTCCCCGTTTTCGTCGGTCTTCCAAATCGGCAGGCCCCATTCCTCGAACAGGTGCACCGACTCGTCGACGTGACGACCCAGGTCATAGGCCAGGTCGTCGCGGGTGATGCCCATCAGGTCATTCGAGACCATGCGCGCATAATCGGCGGGATCCTGCTCCGGGCCGATATAGGTGTTGATCGCCGACAGACCCTGGGCAACCGCGCCCGAGCGGTCCAGCGCGGCCTTGTCGACCAGCTTGACCTTGATGTCGTGACCTTCTTTCTTCGCCGCGTCCAGCCACGGACCGATCTCGTATGCCGCGCCGCAGGCCGCCATGCCGCCACCGACGATGAGGATGTCTACTTCTTCCTCGATTACTTCAGGATTTCCGAATTCTCCGGCCATTCCTAATACCTCGTGTAAAACTTGATTGATGTAAGGCGCTTACTTGCGAATCAGCTCGCTCGGATCACCGGCGCGATAGCCGTTGACCTGGACGAAGAAGCCGGGCTCGGCGATCTTCGACATATCGGCTTCCGGCTTGCCGCCATACGGATCGATGGAACCTTCCGGGGTGGTGCGGATCGGGAACTTGAAGCGCTTCATGGTGCCGTTGCGGAACTTGATGGTCCACATGATGGAATCGGTGCCACGCAGCGGCTGCACGGAGGCGCCCAGAGGAACGATATCGGCGTACGGACGAGCTTCGATAGCCTGCTGAGGGCAGATCTTGATGCAGGAGTAGCACTCCCAGCACTGATCCGGCTCCTGGTTGAACGATTTCATCGCGTGGCCGGTCTCGGAACCGTCCTTGTCCAGCTTCATCAGGTCGTGCGGGCAAATGTACATGCACGCGGTTCTGTCCTGACCTTTGCAACCATCGCACTTTTCAGTACGTACAAATGTAGGCATGTTGTAGTCTCCTAGTTTTCACTGCGGTGAATATTACCTTCTCAACAAGGCAAATCGGTTCCGGTCGCGACGCGGACGAGGCACGCAACCAGAGGATGTCTGCCGGGCGCAAACGGATGCCGCCCATTCCAGTGCGGTCGACAATG
>JALVEB010000130.1 GCA_027008705.1 Sedimenticola sp.
AATGGCCGATGTAGAGGCCAGGGCCAATATGATAAAAATAAGATTTCTTTTCATTAGTGCCAACCTTTTGGTGTAACTGTACGTAACTTATATCTATGCTCCCCTATGAGTCATAGCAGGATTTGTGCCAAATTGTTTCAAACGGAAACGAGTCTGCTTTTTTTCGTCTTTCATCGCGTTGGCATGCCGGCTGGAATGTCGGATAATTTACTGTACGGCAATGGGTTAGCTGCTTCTCATCGTGGCGAACTGGAGAGGTATTGGGGTGGAAAACTCGGCGGGGAGCCGGTCGTGTTGGAAATATACGATAATGCAGCCTGTTAAAAAAATTGACAGGAGTTTAGGTGTTTTTTGGTTTGATCGACCAAGAATCCTGGGAAATTCATTCAAAACAAGGGGATGGTGAGTGTAGGCTGCATTGCCTTCATGTAAAAAAAGTTAACAAGGGAAGTTTTTTCATGGGGTGCGTCGAAGCGTATCGAGCGACGCAGGATAGGGGGCATGTGTGTCACCACGCGCGCCGAAGCCGACGGCGGGCAGCGCCTGGGGCGATACCTCTGTGGATGTCCGTGCCGGCCCCCGCATTTCCAGCCCGGAAAACTCATGAATTACACGCGCTCGCTGGTTTCTGGTTCCCACAAGAAATTTTCTTCCGTTGCCCGTTATCCCTGATGTGGGACGCCTTCAGAAAATTCCTTGTGAAAACAATTCACTGCGCGATCATCACATGAATCCATGAGATTTCCGGACTAGGGTCGGCGCATGTCGTCGCCACACGATATGCTTTTTCCCGGGAGCGATGCGGGTGTGCATCCTGAAAGCCGTCTGTGCCTGGGCTGCCTGACCAAGGAGCTTACGGAAAACCGTCTCCGCTGACGGTGCGGGAAATCAGGCGCCCAGCAGGCTTTTCAGGTTGGCCAGGTGGGCGCTGCCGCGTTCCTTTCGTTCTTCTTCCGGGAGCGGGTTGCCGACGCCCTCCCGCTTGATGACTTCCTTCGGCAGTTCGGCGAGAAAACGGCTGGGTTCGCATTCGATGATTTCGCCGAAGCGGCGGCGTTTCGCCGCGGCGGTCATCGTCAGGGTGCGTTGGGCGCGGGTGATGCCGACGTAGGCGAGGCGGCGTTCCTCCTCGATGTTGTCTTCCTCGATGCTGGTGCGGTGGGGGAGCAGTTCTTCCTCCATGCCGACCAGAAATACATGCGGGAATTCCAGCCCCTTCGCGGCGTGCAGGGTCATCAAGGCGATGCGGTCGCCGGCTTCGTCCTCGTTCTGGCGTTCGAGCACGTCCATCAGCACCAGGTGGTTGATCAGATCAGTGAGATTGCGGTCGCCGTCCTTCTCGCGCAGCCGGCCCAGCCATTCGATCAGCTCTTCGACGTTGGCGATGCGTCGTTCAGCCACCTTGTCGCTGCTGGCCTTCTCGCGCAGCCAGTCTTCGTAGCCGATCTCGAGCAGCATCTGGCGCGCGGTTTCGATGGGGTCGTCTTCTTCGGCCTTGCGCGCGAAACGCCATACCCAGGCTGAGAATTCGCGCAGGGCCTTGAGTGCACGAGCCGGGAGCAGGGCTTCCAGGCCGAACTCGTCGCAGGCTTCGAGCAGGCTGATCTCGCGTTCGGTCGCATAGGTGCCGAGCTTCTCCAGCGTGCCCGGGCCGATCTGGCGGCGCGGGGTGTTGACGATGCGGAGAAAGGCGGTGTCGTCGGCGGGGTTGGTGAACAGCCGCAGGTAGCTCATTACATCCTTGATCTCGGCGCGTGCGAAGAACGAGGTGCCACCGCTGAGGAAGTACGCCAGCCCCTGTTCGCGCAGGGCCTTCTCGAACAGGCGCGACTGATGGTTGCCACGGTAGAGGATGGCGTAGTCGGAGAGGGGCGCGCCGATGCGATAGCGATGATGGATGATCTCGGAGACCACGCGCTCGGCCTCGTGTTGCTCATCCTTGCATACGATCATGCGCAGCGGATCGCCGTTACCGATCTCGCTCCACAGGCGTTTCTCGAACACATGGGGGTTGTTGGCGATCAGGGTGTTGGCGGCGTGCAGGATGTTGCCGGTGGAGCGGTAGTTCTGTTCCAGCTTGATCAGTTTCAGGTTTGGGTAGTCTTTCTTCAGCTGGGCGAGGTTCTGGGGGCGCGCGCCGCGCCAGGCGTAGATCGATTGATCGTCGTCGCCAACCACGGTCAGCGCGCCACGCGCCCCGACCAGCAGGCGCACCAGTTGGTATTGGCTGGTGTTGGTGTCCTGGTACTCGTCGACGAGCAGATAACGAATCCGGTTCTGCCAGTATTCGAGTACCTCGGGCTGGCTGTCGAACAGGCGCGCCGGAAGCCGGATCAGATCATCGAAATCGACCGCGTTGTAGGCCTTCAGGCTACGCTGGTAAGCCTCGTAGCGCAGCGCGTTGGCGAGCGTCAGTTCATCATCGGCGGCAGTCAGCGCCTGTTCCGGGAGAACCAGGTTGTTCTTCCAGTCGGAGATCGCCCACTGGGTTTGCTTGACGAGTTCATCGTCGAGATCGTCCTTGCGCAGCAGCTCCTTGAGCAGGGATTCGCTGTCGTGCTGGTCGAAGATCGAGAAACCGGCCTTGTAACCCAGGTGGCGGTGTTCGCGGCGCAGGATGTTCAACCCCAGGGTATGGAAGGTCGAGACCGTCAGCCCCCGGCTCTCTCCGCCGTCGAGCAGCTCGCCGACACGCGATTTCATCTCGCGCGCGGCTTTGTTGGTGAAGGTGACGGCGGTGATATGGCGCGCCGCGATGCCGCAGTTGCGCACCAGGTGGGCGATCTTGTGGGTGATCACGCGGGTCTTGCCGGAGCCGGCGCCGGCGAGTACCAGCAGGGGGCCGCCGAGGTATTCCACCGCCTCGCGCTGGCGCGGGTTAAGTTTGCTGGTCATCGTTGGTAACTATACTCGTCGCCCATGTTTTCGGATTTTCGAGGCCGTTCCTTGCGCCGAGGTTGATGATTCCTGCTTTGGTAAGCGTCATGGAATGTGAGACTATACGCGGCTTGAGGGGCTGTCATTCTAATCGGTTTCCGGGAAGGCGCACAGTGGAAAGAAAGCAGAAGATGGTCAAGTCAGGTCGGCCGCCGGACGGTCGTCTGAATCGCGAGGCCTGGAAGATCTTCCAGATCATCTCGGAGTTCGTCGATGGCTTCGAGAAGCTGGCCGAGATCCAGCCCTCGGTCAGCATCTTCGGTTCGGCCCGCACCTCGCCGGATCACCCATACTACCGCAAGACCGAGACCATCGCCCATCTGCTGTCGGAATCCGGTTTCGCGGTGGTCAGCGGGGGTGGGCCGGGGATCATGGAGGCGGCCAACCGCGGCGCCTTCGCCGGCAAGGGGCCGAGCATCGGACTCAACATCCGCCTGCCACGCGAGCAGAGCGGCAACCCGTTTCAGGATATCTCGCTGGAGTTCGAGCATTTCTTCTCGCGCAAGGTGATGTTCGTCAAGTACGCCTCGGCCTATGTGGTGATGCCCGGCGGTTTCGGCACCCTCGACGAACTGGCCGAGATTCTGACCCTGGTGCAGACCGGCAAGAGCCGACGGATTCCGATCATCCTGGTCGAGTCGGCCTTCTGGCAGGGGCTGCTCGACTGGTTCGGCAAGACCCTGGTCGCCGAGGGCACGATCTCGCCCGGCGACCTGGAGCTGGTACAGATCGTCGACGAGCCGGAGGAGATCGTCGACCGCATCTTCGCGTATTACGAGGAACGCGGTTTCGAGCCCTCGAGCGCCGAGGAAGAGATCCTGTTGTCATTGTAAGGGGGTGCCATGTATGCCGTTCTGATTCTGCTGTTGTTGTCGCCGCTGGCCGGGTTCGCCGGCGAGCCGGCGAAGGCGCCGCCCGCAAACGCGGGGGAGCGCCTCGCGCCGCCCGATTTGCCGGCCCAGGTCGAAAGTGGGCGCTCGTTGGAATCCACCGTCCATATCCGCGAGGGAAAGCAGGGGAAGGTCACCGAGTACCGCATCAACGGTCGTGCCTATATGGTCAAGATCCAGCCCCAGGTCGGACCGCCGTACTATCTGATCGACCGTGACGGCGATGGCCGTTTCGAGACCCAGACCGATGATCCACGCGATCAACCGGTGCCGATGTGGATCCTGTTCAGTTGGTGATGCCTTGGAACGCCTGATCGATGCCATCGACGCGCTGAACGAGGCGATCGGCCGCGTGGTCTCGTGGCTGGCGCTGGGGATGGTGCTGGTGACCGTGGTCGTGGTGGTATTGCGCTACGCCTTCGACCTCGGTTGGATCGCGATGCAGGAATCGGTGACCTATCTGCATGCGACGCTGTTCATGCTCGGCGCGGGCTATACCTTGAAGCACGGCGGCCATGTGCGTGTCGATATCTTCTATGGCCGCATGGGGCCGCGCGCGCGCGCCTGGGTGGATCTGCTCGGCACCCTGTTTCTGCTGCTGCCGGTGTGCGGGTTCATCCTTTGGATCAGCTATGAATATGTGGCTGAGTCGTGGTCGGTGATGGAGGGCTCGCGCGAGGCTGGCGGCATCCACGGTGTGTTTCTGCTCAAGAGCCTGATCCCGCTGTTTTGCGTGCTGATGATCTTGCAGGGCCTGGCGATGGCGGGCCGCGCGTGGCGCGTGATCCGCGCCGGGGAGGCGCCCGATGAGCGCTGATCTGTGGCCGCTGGCGATGTTTCTCGGGGTCTGCTGCGTGCTGATGCTGGGCTATCCGGTGGCTTTTTCATTGGGTGGCACCGCGTTGATGTTCGCCTTCGTCGGCGAGTATTTCGATGCCTTTGATTCGGCCTTCCTCGAAGCCATCCCGAACCGTCTCTACGGTATCATGACCAACGAGACCCTGATTGCGGTGCCGTTGTTCGTGTTCATGGGCGTGATGCTCGAACGCTCACGCGTCGCTGAGGACCTGCTCGATACCATGGCCAGCCTGTTCGGCCGTCTGCGTGGCGGGCTCGGGATCTCGGTGACGCTGGTCGGCATGCTGCTCGCCGCAAGCACCGGCATCGTCGGCGCGACCGTGGTGACGATGGGCCTGTTGTCCCTGCCCACGATGCTCAAGCGCGGCTACGATCCGGCCTTCTCGACCGGCATCATCTGCGCCTCCGGCACCCTGGGTCAGATCATCCCGCCGTCGATCATTCTGGTATTGCTCGGCGATGTGCTCTCGGCCGCCTACCAGCAGGCGCAGCTCGACATGGGCGTGTTCTCGCCGGAGACCGTATCGGTCGGCGATCTCTTCGTCGGCGCGATCCTGCCCGGCCTGCTGCTGGTGGCCTGCTATCTGGTGTATGTCGCGCTGATCGCCTGGCTGAAGCCGGACAAGGCGCCGCCGGCGGCGGATCTGGCGGTCGATGGGCGCGGAGCCTTCCTGCGGCGCGTCGCGCGCGTGCTGGTGCCGCCGCTGCTGCTGATTGTCGCGGTGCTCGGCTCGATCCTCGGCGGTTTCGCCACCCCGACCGAGGCCGCCGCGGTCGGTGCGCTCGGCGCGATGCTGCTGGCCGCGGCGCGCGGTCAGTTGAGCCGCGCCACGCTGACCGAAACCGTGCGCTCGACCACCCGCGTGACGGCGATGGTGTTCGTGATCTTCATCGGCGCGACGGTGTTCTCGTTGGTGTTTCGCGGCTTCGATGGCGACGAGATCGTCACCGATTTTCTCACCGGCCTGCCCGGTGGCGTGGTGGCCGCGGTGGCGATGGTGATGCTGGTGATGTTCCTGCTCGGCTTCATCCTCGACTTCATCGAGATCACCTTCGTCGTCGTGCCGATCGTCGGCCCGGTGTTGCTGGCAATGGGATTGTCGCCGGTGTGGCTCGGGGTGATGATCGCGATCAACCTTCAGACCTCGTTTCTGACCCCGCCGTTCGGTTTTGCGCTGTTCTACCTGCGCGGCGTCGCGCCGCCCGAGGTCGGAACCAGCGACATCTACCGCGGGGTCGCGCCGTTCATCGCGATTCAGCTGCTGGTGCTGGGGTTGTTGGCGCTGTGGCCGTCGCTGGCGACCTGGCTGCCGGGCGTGGTCTACAAGTAGTGGCGGCTTCGTGGCCCGTCACTCGGGGTGCTCGTCGTCTTCCTTGTCGTGGCCGAGGCCGACATGCGACATCAGCCAGTCGAACACGCCGGTCGGCTCCGGCACATAGTCCGGCACGCTGACAACCTGCTCCTTCGGCGCTTCCCGGTCGGCTTGCGGTTCGGGGTGGTAGTCGCCCTCGAGCCGGGTCAGGCGGTCGTCTTCGAAGAACAGCACCAAACGCTTCTCCTCGGCGATCCGGCTGCCCTTGCCGAGGGTGTAGACGTAGTTCCAGCGGTCGGGATGGAAGGTGTCGGTCAGCATCGGGCTGCCGAGCAGGAAACGCACGCGGCGTTTCGACATGCCCGGCTTTAGTCGGTTCACCGCCTCCTGGGTGACGATGTTGCCCTGCTGGATCTCCGGGCGGTACATCCACGGAAAACGCTCGAGCAGACTGTGCACCGGCCGCCAGCGCTGTTCCGGCGTCGAGCCGCAGGCGGCGAGCAACAACGCGCTAGCGACGATAATGAGAATCTTTTGCATGAGTTGCGCCATCGCCATTAGAATAGCGCTCCATGATACCCGAAATGCTTTTTTCGGGCAGCTTGAGAGGGGAAGGGCTTGGACAACCAAGACATCAAACGGGCGGGGCTGAAGGTCACGCTGCCACGCGTCAAGATCCTGGGATTGCTGGAATCGGCCGAACAGCGCCATGTCAGCGCCGAGGATGTCTACAAGTTGTTGCTCGAGAACGGGGAGGAGATTGGCCTGGCGACGGTTTACCGGGTGTTGACCCAGTTCGAGGGCGCCGGCCTGGTGCAGCGACACAACTTCGAAGGCGGTCACGCGGTGTTCGAGCTGAACCGCGGTGGCCATCATGACCACATCGTTTGCGTGCAATGTGGTCATGTCGAGGAATTCTTCGATGAGACCATCGAGAAGCGCCAGAAGCAGATTGCCAGGAAACGGCGCTTCGAACTGGAAGAGCACGCCTTGACCCTCTACGGCCGTTGCCTGCGCAAGGATTGCCCTCACGCAAGGAAAGACGACTGAGCTCTTTGCTTTCGTCGTATGCCGCAAGTCTTTCCGGCGGACGCGCCCGCCGCCGGTTCCGTCGTTTTCCCTGTACCGCCCGGTGGGGGTAGGTCTGCCTATCCCGTTTGGAGCGGTGCGTCCGGTGGATTTTGCATTAGCCTTGTAGTATATAAGTTGAGTTTATCCTTCCGCAGAATCGATTAGTGCCATGGCCGACCGCAGATTGCAGGTGTTCCATACCGTTTCCAAGCTGCTGAGCTTTACCAAGGCGGCGGAGAAGTTGCACATGACCCAGCCGGCGGTGACCTTCCAGGTGCGTCAACTGGAAGAGTATTTCAACACCCGGCTGTTCGACCGCACCCACAATCGCATCAGCCTGACCGAGGCGGGGGAATGCGTGTATCGCTATGCCGAGCAGATCTTCACACTCTATAACGAGATGGAATGCGAGGTCAGTGCGATGACCGGCGATATCAGCGGCGTGCTCGCGATCGGCGCGAGCACCACCATCGCCGAGTACATGCTGCCTTCGCTGCTCGGCGATTTCAAAAAGAAGTACCCGGACGTCAACATCCATCTGAAGGTATCCAACAGCGATGGCATCGTGCAGATGGTGGAGAACAATACCATCGATCTCGGCGTCGTCGAATCCAGCGTGGCAAACAAGAATCTGGTCGTGGAGCCGTGCCGTAATGATCAACTCGTCGTCATCATGCCGCCGGCTCATCCCCTCTCCAGCCACAAGGTGGTCAAGCTGGTGGAGTTGCTCGATACACCGTTCATCTGCCGCGAGGAGGGCTCGGGCACCCGCGAGGTCATCGCCGAGTACCTCGGACGCCAGAAATCCTGCTCGAACAATCTGCGGATCTCGATGGAGCTGGGCAGTCCGGAGGCGGTGAAGAGCGCGGTCGAGGCCGGCATGGGGATCTCCGTGGTGTCGCTGGCCACGGTGCAAAAGGAGCTGAAACTGGGTGTGCTCGCCGCGGTTCCATTGGACCCTCCCCTCGAAAGACCCTTCTCATTCGTCTACCAGAAGCACAAATTCCGCGCCAACGCGATCGAGGAGCTGTTGGAGTTCGCGCGCGGCTACTGTGAACAGCATCAGGCCTCCATGCCGGAAGGGGTGGATCAAGCGTGTTGATGCCGGACAAGCGTCCAAATCGCGCGGAGCGTCACTTATTGACGCTGTTTCGCGGGATGTCGGCGGCGGATCGTGATAGTCTGCTCGCCTTCGCCGAGTTCCTTGCCGCGCGCGGTGAAGGCGAGGAGTCCGAGGACCTGCCGGCCGAGCCGGTATTGATCCAAGGCCCGCCCGACGAGAGCGTGATCGCCGCGATCAAACGGCTTTCGGCAAGCTACCCGATGCTCGACCGGGCGGCTCTGCTCAACGAGGCCTCCGCGCTGATGAGTGCTCACCTGATGCAGGGGCGACCGGCGAGCGAGGTGATCGCCGAACTGGAAACCCTGTTCGCCTCGCATTACGAGGCGTTCAAAGGCGCCGGCGGGTCGCCGGAATAGAGCTCTCCTGCCGTGACCGATCATCCGTAGTGGCAAGAAAAGGAAGCGTGTTCGCGATGAGATCCGCCATATCCGAATGGTTCCGCAAGAACTTCGTCGATCCCGATATCGTCATGCTGACTCTCGCGATCATCGCCGGGATCGGCGTGATCGTGCTGTTCGGCCATCTGATCATGCCGGTGCTTGCGAGCATCGTCATCGCCTATCTGCTCGAAGGCTTGGTAACGGCGTTGGAACGCAAGGGTCTGCCGCGCTTCCCTGCGGTGTTGATTGTCTTCATCGCCTTCTTGTTGTTCGTCGCGGCGATCGTGCTGTGGCTGCTGCCGTTGTTCTCGCGCCAGTTGACCCAATTGGTACAGCAACTGCCGAATATCCTCGCCCAGGCGCAGGCCGCCCTGCTCGCCCTGCCGGAGAAGTATCCCGAGCTGATCTCGGCCCAGCAGGTGCAGGACATCACCAATATCATCAGCCAGGAGATCGCCGGGCTCGGTCAGCATATCCTGACCTTCTCGATCTCGTCGGTGGTGGGCCTGATCACGCTTTCCATCTATCTGGTGCTGATGCCGCTGCTGGTGTTCTTTTTTCTGAAGGACAAGGATCTGATCCTCGGTTGGTTCGGGCGTTTTCTGCCATTGGAAAACCCGTTGTCGAAGAAGGTCTGGCGGGATGTGGATCGCCAGATCGCAAACTATGTGCGTGGCAAGTTCGTCGAGATCATCATCGTATTCTCGGCCTGCTATGTCGCCTTCAGCCTGCTTGGGCTGCAATACGCCCTGCTGCTGGCGGTGCTGGTCGGGTTATCGGTGATCATTCCCTATGTGGGCGCGGCGGTCGTCACCATCCCGGTGATTGCCATCGCTTGGTTCCAGTGGGGGGGGTGGAGCAACGATTTCCTGTGGGTGGCGGGGGTGTACTTCGTCATTCAGGCGCTCGACGGCAACGTGCTCGTGCCGCTTCTGTTTTCCGAGGTCGTCAATCTGCACCCGGTGGCGATTATCGTCGCGATCCTGATCTTCGGAGGCGTATGGGGCTTCTGGGGCGTATTCTTCGCCATTCCGCTGGCGACCCTGGTGCAATCCATACTCAGCGCCTGGCCGCGACGGAGCGGTGGCCGGGCGGCGAGGGCGGATTGAAGCCGCCAGGGAAATGGTTTAGAATTTTGCGCCTTTGCTGGAGAACGGGCGGCCGATTTTTCATGGCCAGCCCCTATCGACCAGTATTCTGGAGAGGTGTCCGAGTGGCTGAAGGAGCACGCCTGGAAAGTGTGTATAGGTTAATCGCCTATCGAGGGTTCGAATCCCTCCCTCTCCGCCATATAATCAATAAGTTAGCTACCCATCGTGGCTTATTTTTGGGTGATTTTTCCTTCAGTTAGACACGATTTACCCTACCCATCCTCCTTTCCAAAGGCCCTCAAGGAACGCCAATTCATTGCCTCCACAACGACATCCAGAATTGATTTCCTGTTCCAGTCGGACGTGGCCTCCGAGATCCCTTCATCCCGGGCAAGTTCCCAGATGCACCGATTGTTCTGTGGTGGAATCTTCTTCAGCACAGCCTCTTTATGTTCTGAGGAATAGCGCATTTGTCTACTTTCTTCGCTCCCCCTTTATTGCTAATTAGAATCCCCCAGTGGAGGGGCGACATCCACCCTGACAGAGGCGGTCCACACAGACTGGTAATGGCATTTATCCCGGCCGGTCAAGGGTCAGGCCCTTACAATCATGCAGCTGCC
>JALVEB010000131.1 GCA_027008705.1 Sedimenticola sp.
CTATAACCCGAAAATTTCTTGTGGGAACAAAACACAAGCGAGGGCGCATGTAATTCATGAATTTCCCGGGCTAAATGGCACAACCATTTCGCCAACCGGCAACGATTCTGTATTGGGCATAGTGTCAAGGCCCGTGCTAAGGCGCCTTCGGGCATGGAAAGATCCCGCGATGAAGGCGATAATATCCCGATGCGTGAAATCATCCATATCGTTACTCCTAGCCGGGAAGTTCTGATCGACATCACCGATCGGGTTCATGCCGTTGTCAGCCGCAGCGGCATCCAGAACGGCCTTGTCAACGTCTATGCACAGGGCGCGACGGCAGCGATCATGATCCAGGAGAACTGGGACGACAGTGTGCAGACCGATGTCGTGCATCTGTTGCAGCAGATGATTCCACGAGGCGTTTGGCTACACGACCGGCAGGATGGCAATGGCGATTCCCACCTCAAATCCGGCCTGGTGGGGCCGTCTGAGACGCTCCCTTTGATCGACGGCAAGCTGGGGCTGTCGACTTGGCAGAATATCTTTTTCTGTGAATTCGATGGTCCAAGGAAGGATCGCAAGATCGTCTGCACCGTGATGGCCGATGAGTGATTAAGTGTTAAGGGACGGCGTATCGGCCAATCCGGTAATTCAACGCCGTTGTCCGCTCCGCGCTGCCTGATCGGACCTGCGCCTTGTCAGACCAATTCAGCGATTGACTGAGCACCTACAGCGGACGTCTTTTATCAACCACCCACCAATCGACGCCGGTAAGCCACAAAGGCATAGGCATGGGGGTTTTCGTCATCCGCCGGATGGGTTTCACGCCCGGCCTCTTCCCAGGATTCCGCATCGATCTGCGGAAACCAGGCATCCGCTGGAACCTCGGTATCCACCTCGGTCAGCAGCAAACGATCGGCCAAGGGTAGAAAGAGGCGGTAGATCTGCCCGCCACCGACCACCATCAATTCATCACCCAGCTTTACCGCCTCTTCCAGACTCTCCGCGATCGAATGCACCACGGTGGCTCCCGGAGCCATAAACCCGGGATCCCGGCTCAGCACCAGGTGAGGACGACCGGGCAGCACGCCGGGCAGCGACTCCCAGGTTTTTCGGCCCATCAATATCGGCTTTCCCATCGTCGCCTGCTTGAAATGGCACAGATCGGCCGGCATGCGCCAGGGCAAGGCGCCACCGACGCCTATCCCGCGGTTGCGGTCGAATGCGGCAATCAGGGTAATCTTCATCGTTCGGAATATCGCTATATGGTCGGGCAGACTCTTATTCGTTGCCGTCACGGCCCATTAGCAGGCTGTTGAAAAACACCGTTTTTCGACTGCCTGCGCGCAGTACATGGATGTGCCGCCACGTTCAATGGCCATTGAACATGAAGGAAGCGGGAAACCGCGCTTTCCGCTTCCGTAGTTGAAAAAGCCCATGGAAGGGCTTTTTCAACACCCTGTTAGGTGACAACACCCAGGGATGCGAGGGTGGTCGAAGTGGCCGAAGATTCCTGGGTGACGAGTATAGTATGATCGGCATAACAAACCGAAGCGATTCTTCCGATGAAACGATCCTTTCCAGCCTGGCGCGCAAAGGCATCCAGCCCCTTCATGGCCCGCTCGGATCGTTTTCGTACTCGTGGTAAGCCATGAATTGCGCATGCGTCTACCTCGATGAGCGACTGGGCTCCTATGGCTTTGGCGAAGGCCATCCTTTTGGCCCAGACCGCCAGGCCGCTTTCCAGCGCGCCTTCGAACAGCGTGGACTGGATCGTCAAACCCGCGTTCTCCCGGCCACGGCCGGCACCTATGAACAACTGGCTCGCTTCCATACCCCGGAATACCTGACCCGCCTGCAACAGGCATCAAAACATGGGCAGGGTTGGCTGGATCAGGGCGATACGCCGGCTTTCAAAGGCATTTGGGAGGCGGCCCTGGCGATCGCCGGCAGCGTTTGCGCGGCGGCCGACCGGACGATGAGCGGAGAATGCCGCCGGGCCCTGGTGCCGATTGCCGGCCTGCATCACGCGCGGCGGGACAGCGCCGCGGGCTTTTGCGCGATCAACGATTGCGGCGTCGTCATCGAGCACTTGCGCGCCTGTCACCAGATACGGCGCATCGCCTATATCGATATCGATGCCCACCACGGCGATGGGGTGTTCTATCACTATGAAGACGATCCGGACATCATCATCGTCGATTTCCACGAGGATGGGCGTTTTCTCTATCCGGGCACCGGGCGTATGGAGGAAAGCGGACGCGGCATCGCTGCCGGGACCAAACTCAACGTCCCCCTGCCCCCCGCAGCGGACGATGCCGTGTTTGAAACCCTGTGGACGCCGGCAGAGGAATTCCTCACCCGCCATCCAGCGGATTTCTACCTGCTCCAGGCCGGCGCCGACAGCCTCCAGGGCGATCCCATCACGCACTTGGCGCTGAGTCCGGCGACACACCGCCGGGTAACACAACGGTTGCTCGCCTGCTTCGGCTACAAACCGCTGCTGGTGCTGGGCGGCGGTGGCTATAACCGCGACAACCTTGCAGCAGCTTGGTGCGCGGTTGTCGAAGCATTGATCCAGGAACCCTGCTGATGCGTGTATTGGGAATCGAAAGCTCTTGCGATGAAACCGGTGTCGCGCTCTTTGATCGCGACCAGGGGTTGCTCTCGCACGCGCTGCACAGTCAGGCCGAGCTACACCGCGTCTATGGCGGGGTAGTGCCTGAACTGGCCTCGCGCGATCATATCCAGCGCCTGCTGCCACTGATCCGATCTGTGCTGCGCGAGGGCGACAGCCGCCCGA
>JALVEB010000132.1 GCA_027008705.1 Sedimenticola sp.
AAGGGGACATTTTAGAATTGAACAAAGGGGACATTACAGCTTTGGTCTAACATGCCCTGGATGCCGGCTTGTTTCACTTCTCGCGATCCTCGATAATGCCGTGCTTTGGCGGTTGCGCCGACAAGGCGCGCGACGGAAGACGAGATTTTCATGAAACAGCTCGGTATCCCGAAAGAAACAATGGCCGGAGAACGGCGTGTCGCAACGGTTCCCGAAGTCGTGGCCAAGCTGGTCGCGCAGGGTTTCGAGGTGCTCGTCGAGCGTGGCGCCGGCGAAAGCGCCGATTACCATGATGCGGACTACGAAGCGGCGGGCGCGCGGCTCGTCGATCGCGCCGCCGCGCTCGGCGCCGAGGTGGTGCTGAAGGTGCGCCGTCCGGATGCCGGGGAGGTCGCCGCGATGCGGGAGGGCGCCTTCTATATCGGTTTCATCGAAACCTGCGGCGAGGACGAGATCGTCGCCGCGCTGCATGCCCGCCAGGCGCGCATCTTCGCGATGGAGCGGATTCCCCGCATCTCGCGCGCGCAGTCGATGGATGCGCTGTCGTCCCAAAGCAATATCGCGGGCTATCGCGCCGTGATCGAGGCGGCGGTGCATTACAGCCGCTTCGTGCCGTTGATGATGACCGCGGCCGGTTCGTCGAAACCGGCGCGCGTGGTGGTGCTCGGCGTCGGCGTCGCCGGTCTTCAGGCGATCGCCACCGCGCGCCGGCTCGGCGCCGATGTGTATGCCTATGACGTGCGCCCGGAAACGCGCGAGCAGATCGAATCGCTGGGCGCGAAGCCGATCGTGCTGGATCTCGGCGAAAGCGGGGCCGGCGAGGGCGGCTACGCGCGCGAACTCTCCGACGAGGCCAAGGCGCGCCAGCAGGCCTTGCTGGCCGACGAGCTTGCGAAGGCTCATATCATCGTCAGCACCGCGCTGATTCCGTGTCGACCGGCTCCCGAGCTGATTACCGAGGCGGTGGTCGAGCGCATGCGGGAAGGCTCGGTGATCGTCGATCTCGCGGCCGCGAACGGCGGAAACTGCAAGCTCACCAAGCCTGATGAGGTGATCGTCCGGCACCATGTGAAGCTGGTCGGTCACACCAACTACCCGTCGATGGTGGCGGCGGACGCGAGCGCCTTTTATGCGCGCAATCTGATGAATTTCCTCGCGGTGATGTTCGAACCAGGCGACGACGGCCCGCGCTTGAAGCCGCTGGAGGATGATGAAATCACCGCGCAGGCCGAACTGAAACCACGGGACGACGCGACCTCGTCCTGAAGTCGGCCTTGTATACCCGCCGGGTCGTTTCCCGGTGGAGAATCATTGTTCTTGCCCCGACCGGGCGCGAACGCGGGTGAACCGGCCGTCGCCGGGCCCGCGGCGCGCATGCCGGGTCTTACCGCTGGAAGACCAAGGAGTCCGCCATGCCTGATGCACTTGTTGCCCTGTACGTTTTCGTTCTGGCCTGTTTCGTCGGCTATTTCGTCATCTGGGGGGTCACGCCGTCGCTGCACACCCCGTTGGTGGCGCTGACCAATGCGATCTCCGGCATCGTGATCGTCGGCGCCTTGCTGGTCGCCGGTTTCGAGCGGGCCGGCGGCGCGAGCGAGTGGATCGGTTTCTTCGCCGTATTGCTCGCTTCGATCAATGTCTTCGGCGGTTTTCTCGTGACCAATCGCATGCTCGCGATGTTCAAGAAGAAAAAGAAGTAAGGAGCACTGGCAATGGAACTCTCGGCAAACGCGCAGGCTCTGGCCTATCTGGTCTCGGCGATTCTGTTCATCCTGGCGCTGAAGGGGCTGACCCACCCGGCCACCGCGCGTCGGGGCAACCACTACGGCATGGCCGGCATGCTGATCGCTATCGCCGCGACCCTGCTCGGCGGCGAGGTGCAATCCTATGGCTTCATCGTCGCCGGCATCGCCATCGGCGGCCTGATCGGCGCGCTGCTCGCGGCGCGCGTGCGCATGACCGCGATGCCGCAACTGGTCGCGGCGCTGCACAGCTTCGTCGGGCTCGCCGCGGTGTTGGTCGCGATCGGCACCTTCCTGAACCGACGCGACGCCGGCACCTTGAATCCGGTGCTGATGGGCGAGCTGTCCGCCGGCATCATCATCGGCGCGATCACCTTCACCGGCTCGGTGATCGCCTTCGGCAAGCTGCAGGGGCTGATTTCGGGCGCGCCGGTGCGTTTTCGTGGCCAGCATCCGCTCAATGCTCTGATCGCGCTGAGCACGGTCGCGCTCGGCGTGCATTTCGCGCTCACCGGCAGCGCGCTGTCGTTGGGGCTGATGAGCACGCTGGCGTTGTTGCTCGGCGTGACCCTGATCATCCCGATCGGAGGCGCCGACATGCCGGTAATCATCTCGATGCTCAACAGCTATTCCGGCTGGGCCGCGGCGGCCACGGGCTTCACCCTGCACAACAATCTGTTGATCATCGTCGGCGCGCTGGTCGGTTTCTCCGGCGCGATTCTGTCGATGATCATGTGTCGGGCGATGAACCGTTCGATCTTCAACGTGGTGTTCGGTGGCTTCGGTTCCGAGGCGTCGCCGGAGGCCTCCGCGATGAGCGCGGCCGCCGAGAAAGGCGTCAAGGCGGCCTCGGTGGAGGATGTCGTCTTCTGGATGGAAGACGCAGACAAGGTCATCATCGTGCCCGGTTACGGCATGGCCGTGGCCCAGGCCCAGCATGCGCTGAAGGAGCTGATGGATCTGCTCGAGGAGCGCGGCGTAAAGGTGTTGTTCGCGATCCATCCGGTCGCCGGGCGCATGCCCGGCCATATGAACGTGCTGCTCGCCGAGGCCGACATCCCCTACGATCATGTGCTCGAGATGGATGAGGTCAATCCGGAATTCCCTACCGCCGACGTGGCGCTGGTGGTCGGCGCCAACGATGTCACCAACCCGGCCGCGCGCAGCGATCCGTCGAGCCCGATCTATGGCATGCCGATCCTCGAGGTCGGCAAGGCGCGCCAGGTCTATGTCATCAAACGCTCGATGCGACCCGGCTATGCGGGCGTCGAGAATTTGCTCTACTATCAGGATAACTGCTCGCTGGTGTTCGGGGACGCCAAGGAGGTCTGCGAGGGGCTGGTCAATGCGCTGAAGGGCAGTGGCCATTAACCCGGAAAATTCATGAATTTCACGCGCCCTCGCTGGTTTCTTGTTTACACAAGGAATTTTCTTCCGGAGCCCGTAATCCCGGATACGGGACGCCAACGGAAAATTCCTTGTAAAAACAATCTACTGCGCGACCATCACGTGAATTCATGAAATTTCCGGCTTAGGATGGCCAAGAAAGCTCCGATCGATTCGTGACGCGGTATCTTGTGGCGCGCGTCGTCCATTTCCACGTTGCGAATTTTCGTAACGGTCGGCCATTGCGAGTGGGTCGCGCCTTGAATGAAACGATTTTTTTCACCACAATCCGCTCGCACCAGAATCGATCGAGGCTTTCCCAACTTCTCTAAACGTCTAAACGGACCAAGGTTGACGTCACATCGGCAACGGAGGAACCGAGGCGCGGGGGCGATTTTCAGTGAACGAGGATCTACGGGATGGCAGGGATAACGAACTGCTGCCCGACAAGCTGGATGATACGCCTGCCTGCGGTGGGCGCTTTTCGCTGATCCGGCGTTTTTTGCTGGCGCTGATGCTGGCGCTGGGTTTGGTTTTGGCCTTGGGGGGGGTGGCATACCGCTATCATGTCAGGCTCGGCGTCACCGAGATGAGCCGTAATCTGCTCGCCTGGATGGCCAGCGAGCTAGAGGAGCCTGTCACACGGCATGCGATCGATGCCCGGTTGCGTCAGCGCCTCGACGATCTGCTCGCCAGCGGCGTCTTCGACGCGCTCGCCCTCGCCGGACCGGATGGACAGCGCATCGAGGTGGGCCGCGCGGGCAAGAGCGAGGACTGGATTCAGGCCCCGCTGGGGGGCGGCGAGTGGCGCTTGGCGGGTCATCCAAGGCGGGCCTACCGGCTCGGCGGCGGGACCTTTGCCATCTTCTTCTTTGGCTTCTGGCTCGTTTTGGCGGTCGGCGTAGTGGCATGGTTGGTACGCCATTACTTCGCCGCCCCGTTGTGGCAACTTACGCGCGAGGTCGAGCGCATCGGCAAAGGGGAGCGTATCGAAAAGCTGGAGAGCTCCGGGAGCGATGAGTTCCAGGTGCTGGCCTGCTTCATCAACCGCCTGATGCGCCATTGCGACGGCCAGCGCAGCCATCTGCGACGCGCGTTGGACCGCGTGCGTGGCTCCCGCGAGCGTCTGGAGAAGGTCGTGCGCGAACGTACCGACGCGCTCGAACAGACCGCGCGCGCATTGCGCCGGCGCGAGCTGTTGTTGCAGGAATACGCCGAGGTCACCAGTCAGCGCATCGAGGCGCGCGGGCGCATCCGTGAGTTGATGCGTCTGGCTTGTCGTATGTTCTCACTGCGTTACGGGATGATTCTGGGCGCCCGGGACGGGGCGGTGAACGTGATCGAACGCTACCCGCTCGGGCACAATCCACCGCTGCCGGATATCGCCTTCGTGCGTGACGTGCTGGCCGCCGACGGGCCGTTGGCGCGCTCCGGCAACGGCAGCGAGAACGGCGGCGCGCGCTTGACCAGCGAGGCGGCGCCCGCCGCCTATGTGGCGCTGCCATTGGCGATATTCGACAAGCGCAACTTCGTTTTGGTGATCGCCTCGGATGTGGCCGCCGTAGCCCCGTTCTCGCGCGAGGACTTCAGCCTGCTGACCCTGTTCCGCGACTGGATCTCGGCGACCTTGACCAACGAGGCCCAGGCGCGCCTGATCCATCGCCAGAAGGAGCGTGCCCAGGTGACGCTGGCGTCGATCACCGAGGCGGTGATCACGACGGATGGAGTCGGGATCGTCGAGTACATGAACCCGGTGGCCGAGGTGCTCACCGGATTCTCCGCGCGGGAAGCCGAAGGTCGCGCCGCGACCGAGGTGCTCCGGCTTTTCAGCGAGTCCAGTGGGCAACCGATCGAGGATCCGGTGGCGCGCTGTCTGCGCACGCAGCGCGCGGTGATGCTCGAGGAGGATCTGCTGTTGCGTGGTCGCGAGGGACGTGAATACGCCATCGAGGGCGCTTTCGCGCCGATCCGAGACCGACGCGGCGAGCTCTCGGGCAGCGTCGTGATCCTGCACGATGTCAGCCAGGCGCGCGAGATGGCGCAGCGTCTCAGCTATCACGCGACGCACGACGCGCTGACCGGGCTGTGCAACCGGCGTGAATTCGAGAGCCGGCTGAAACAGGCGATGGACTCGGCGCGGAGCGGGAAACTGCGGCACGCGCTGTTATACATGGACCTCGATCAATTCAAGATCGTCAACGATACCAGTGGTCATACCGCGGGCGATCACCTGCTGAAGCAGGTGGCCGGGGAGTTGCAGCGCCACATCGATCCGGAAGATACCCTCGCGCGCCTCGGCGGAGATGAGTTCGGCGTGTTGTTGCTCGACTGCGACGTGGCGCACGCGATGCTGGTGGCGCACCGTCTGCGCGAGGCGATCCGGGATTACCGCTTCGTCTGGCGGCAGCGCAGTTTCGAGATCGGAATCAGCATCGGCCTGGTACCGCTGGACAGTAGCGTGGGTCATCTTTCTCAGGTCATGAGCGCCGCGGATACCGCTTGCTACGCGGCCAAGAACGAGGGCCGCAACCGCGTGCACCTGTACGAGTCCGATGACGCCGCGGTCACCCGGCACCGTGGCATGATGGAATGGGCGGTCACGATCAACAGCGCCTTGCAACTGAACCGTTTCGAACTCTATCGCCAGCCGATCCGACACCTGGAGAGTGGAGAGGATGGACTCCACCACTATGAAATCCTGCTGCGCATGCGCCGCGAGGACGGCAGCGTCGTCGAGCCGGGGCATTTCATTCCGGCGGCCGAGCGCTTCGACCTGATGCCCGCGATCGACCGCTGGGTCGTCCGGCGCATGTGCGAGTACATGTCGCTGCACTCCGAGGATGGCGAAACCCAGTACGCGATCAATCTTTCGGGCGCCTCGGTCGACGACGAGGCGCTGCTCGATTTCATCACCTCCACCTTCATCGAGTACGACGTCGATCCGGCGCGGGTCTGCTTCGAGATCACCGAGACCGAGGCAATCTCCAGCCTGCGTCGGGCGATCGACCTGGTACGCGAACTGCGCGCGATCGGCTGCCATTTCTCGCTGGACGATTTCGGCGCCGGCTTCTCCTCGTTCAGCTACCTGAAGAATTTCCCGCTGGATTACCTGAAGATCGATGGCGCCTTCATCCGCGACATGCTCGACGATCCGGTCGACCAGGCGATGGTCAAGGCGATCAACGATGTCGGCCATTCCATGGGAATCGAAACCATCGCCGAGTACGTCGAGTCCGAAGAGACCGCCGCGCTGTTGCGTGAGATCGGCGTCGACTATGTGCAGGGCTATTGGATCTCGCGCCCGCGGCGCTTGGAATTCCCCACGATCACGGGGGACAACGAAGAGAAAGAAGCCCCACGCGACAAGGGTCGTCTGGTGGATTGAGACTACGGGAAAACCCGAATGAAAAGCAAAGACACAAGCCGCATCCGCTCTTCGGAGATTACGCCCAAGACGATCTGGGAACAGCGCCGCGATTTCCTCCGCGTGGCCGCGCTCGCCGGCCTCGGCGTTGCCGCCGGCTGCACGCCCGGCGAATCCGCCGGCAACGGACGGGAACCTCCCGAACGCCAAAGCGACGCGCCCCCCCGGCGCGCGATCCGCGCCACCCCCAATCCGGATTACCGTGGCGAAGGGCTGAAGCTGACCTCGCTCGAGGACATCACCCATTACAACAACTTCTATGAATTCGGCACCGGAAAGGAAGATCCGGCGCGCCGCGCGCGCCGCTTCGTCACCCGCCCATGGAGCCTGCGCGTCGAAGGCGAGTGCGAGAAACCCGGCGAGATCGGCATCGAAGAGATCCTCTCCGGTTTCCCACAAGAGGAACGCATCTACCGCTTCCGCTGTGTCGAAGCCTGGTCGATGGTGATTCCCTGGGTCGGCTTCCCGCTCGGCGATCTGCTCAAGCGTTTCGCACCGACCTCGAAGGCCCGCTATGTCGCCTTTGAAACCCTCTACGATCCCAACCGCATGCCGGGACAGAAGCGCCGCGTGCTCGACTGGCCCTACCGCGAGGGACTGCGCATCGACGAAGCCATGCATCCGCTGACGCTGCTCGCCACCGGCCTCTACGGCGAGGAACTGCCCAACCAGAACGGCGCGCCGCTGCGCCTGGTGGTGCCATGGAAGTATGGCTTCAAGAGCATCAAATCGATCGTTGCGATCCGCTTCACCGAGAAGCCGCCGCCCTGTACCTGGAATCGCATGGCGCCGGAGGAATACGGCTTCTATGCCAACGTCAATCCCGAGGTCGACCATCCACGTTGGAGTCAGCGATACGAGCGCGTCATCGGCGAGGGATTGTTCGGCGGAAAGCATCGCACCCTGCCGTTCAACGGCTATGCCGAGCAGGTCGCCGACCTCTACTCCGGCATGGACCTGTCGCTGTACTTTTGACCGGCATGCGGGGATTCCGCTCGTCCGTGTGGACGAAGGTCGCGGTGTTTCTGCTGTGCCTGGCGCCGGCCGCGCGGCTGACGTGGCTCACGGTTGGCGACCGGCTCGGCGCCGATCCGATCGAGAGCCTGCTTCACGGCAGCGGCGACTGGGCCTTGCGCTTCCTGCTGCTGACCCTGGCGATGCGCCCGTTGCGGCGTCTCACCGGAGCTTCGTTCTGGCTGCGCTACCGGCGCATGCTCGGCCTCTACGCCTTCTTCTATGCGGTGGCGCATTTCCTGATCTGGCTGTTGCTCGATCAGGCCCTGCTGTGGAGCGGCATCGTCGGGGACATCGTCAAGCGCCCCTATATCACCGTCGGTTTCAGCGCCCTGGTGCTGCTGACGCCATTGGCGGCGACCTCGACAAAGGCGATGATGCGGCGTCTCGGGCGGCGCTGGAAGTCGCTGCACCGCCTGGTCTATGTCGCCACCGGCCTCGCTGTGCTGCATTACCTGTGGCTGGTCAAGGCCGACTTGCGCGAGCCGCTGATCTATGCGGCCCTGTTCCTGGGATTGATGCTGTTCCGCCTGCCCTGGCGCATGCCGGCGCCACATATCACAGATAGCTAATATACTGATTTTTCAAGCATTAGTAATTTCCCTATAATGGCGACTTCATGGCCATCCCACAGAGGCGGTTTCCTGTCGGCCTGAACCATAATCCGGCGCCTTGCCGCACGGCCCTTTTCGGAAAGGATTCCGCCCGGGCGAGCGCGGGAGGCTACGGGAATAACACCAGCGGTCCGGGGCGCATGCCGTTTCCGGTCCCTTCCGACCTGAGGAAGCATATGAGTATTTCACGCAGAGAGTTCGTCAAGTTGATGGGCCTGGCCGGCGCCGCCGGCCTGACCCCGAGTTCGGTCTTCGCGGCGCGCAAGCAGCCGAGCGACCTGTACGAGATTCCGAAATTCGGCAACGCCACATTGCTACACTTTACCGACTGCCACGCGCAGCTCAACCCAGTGTATTTTCGCGAGCCCAACGTCAACCTGGGCATCGGCCATGGATATGGCAAGCCGCCTCACCTGGTCGGCCACAAGTTGCTCGAGTACTTCCATATCAAGCCGGGCACGCCGGAAGCCCATGCCTTCACCTACCTGAATTTCGTCGAGGACGCCCACCGCTACGGCAAGGTGGGTGGCTTCGCCCATCTCAAGACCCTGATCGATCGCCTGCGCGCCTCGCGCGGCGAGGGCAACACCCTGCTGCTGGATGGTGGCGATACCTGGCAGGGTTCCGCCACCTCGGTCTATACCCGCGGCAAGGACATGGTCGACGCATGCAACCGGCTCGGTGTCGACGTGATGACCGGGCACTGGGAATTCACCTATCTTGAAAAGGAGATTCTCGACAATATCAAGCGTTTCAAGGGGGATTTCATCGCGCAGAACGTCAGCGTGCGGGAGGATGCCCTGTTCGACTATCAGTACGCCGATTCTCCGGGTTTCGATGAAGACAGCGGCCTGGTTTTCAAGCCCTATGTGATCAAGAAACTCGGTGAGGTGCGCGTCGCGGTGATCGGTCAGGCCTTTCCATACACGCCGATCGCCAACCCGCAACGCTTCATCCCCGACTGGACCTTCGGCATCAACGACGAGCACATGCAGGCGGTCGTCGACGAGGTACGCGCAAAGGAGAAACCCGACGTGGTCGTGGTGCTGTCGCACAACGGCATGGACGTGGACCTGAAGATGGCCTCGCGCGTCAGCGGCATCGACATGATCTTCGGCGGCCATACCCACGACGGCGTGCCGGCGCCGAGCATCGTCAAGAACAAGGGCGGCAAGACCCTGGTCACCAACGCCGGCTCCAACGGCAAATTCCTCGGCGTCATGGATCTGGACGTGCGCGGAGGCAAGCTGCGTGGCTACCGTTACCGGCTGTTGCCGGTGTTCTCGCACATGCTGCCGGCCGACAAGGCCATGCAGGCCTATATCGACAAGGTCCGCGCGCCCTATAAGGACCAACTCGGGGAGAAGCTCGCGGTCGCCGACCAGCTGCTCTACCGGCGCGGCAACTTCAACGGCACCTTCGATCAGATCATCTGCGATGCCCTGATCGAGGGGCAGGATGCGCAGATCGCGCTCTCTCCCGGCTTCCGCTGGGGCACCACGGTCCTGCCGGGTCAGAACATCACGATGGATCATGTGATGGATCAGTGCGGCATGACCTACCCCGAGACCTACCGTCGCGAGATGACCGGCGCGGACATCAAGAACATCCTCGAGGATGTTTGCGACAACCTCTTCAACACCGACCCCTATTATCAGCAGGGCGGTGACATGGTGCGGGTCGGCGGCATGGACTATGTCTGCGCCCCGACCGAGAAGATGGGCAAGCGGATCAGCGACATGCGCCTGAACGACGGCGCCCCGGTCGAAGCCGGGAAGAAATACATCGTCGCCGGTTGGGCCACGGTCAGCTCCAAGGCGCCCGGCCGCCCGGTGTGGGACCTGGTGGCCGATTACCTGCGGACCCGCGGCACGGTCTCGATCAAGAAGGTCAACACCCCCAAGCTGGTCGGCGTAAAGGGCAACCCCGGCCTGGAAGACTACCTGAAGGTCTGAAAACGCGTGGCTTACGCCGCCCTACCGGCCGGGCGACGAGTATAGACTCGTCGCCCGGCCACTCAACCATCGAGGACGCCCCAATGTTGAAACTCCATGTAGAGAAGATGAAATGCGGCGGCTGCGTCGCCAATGTCAAGCAGGCCATCGAGCGGCTGCCCGGCGTCGTCCGCGCCGAGGTCGACCTGGACTCGGCGAGCGCCCGCGTCGAAGGCGAGGTCGATCCGCAGTCCGTCATCGAGACGCTGAACGCGGCCGGCTATCCGGCCTCTCCGGCGGACTGAGCGCCCGCAAGCAATGCATGCAGCGGCCCGGGCAGGCGCCGGGCATGCACCGCCGTGCGCAACCGCTCGGCGCGGATCACGCAAGCCAGGTCGTCGAGCGCGCGCTCGAAGCGGTCATTGACGATCAGATAATCGTACTCGGCATAGTGGGCGAGGTCGGCGCGCGCATCACGCATCCGACGGGCGATCACCGCGTCGCTGTCCTGGCCGCGCGCCGACAGCCGCTCGCGCAACGCCTCAACGCTCGGCGGCACGATGAAGATGCCGATCGCTTCGGGCAGGCGCCGGCGCACCTGGCGCGCGCCCTGCCAGTCGATCTCCAGGATCACGTCCTGGCCCTGCTCGAGCTGCGCGGCGACGCTGGCCTCGGCGGTGCCGTAAGCGTTGTCGAACACCTGGGCCCACTCGAGGAACCCGCCGCGATCCCGGATTCTTGCGAATTCATCACCCGGGACAAAGTGGTAATCGACTCCATCGACCTCGCCAGGACGCGGCGGGCGGGTGGTGTGGGAAACCGACAGGCGCAAGCTGTCGTCACGCGCCAGCAAGGCCTTCAGCAGACTGGTTTTGCCGGCCCCGGACGGCGCCGAAACGATGAACAACAACCCCCGCTTCATCTCACTCAAGGTTCTGCACCTGCTCTCTCATCTGTTCGATCAACACCTTCATCCGCACGCTGGCCGCGGTGAGGTCGGCATCAGCGGACTTCGAGGCCATCGTATTGGCCTCGCGATTCAGCTCCTGCATCAGGAAATCGAGCCGCCGCCCGACCGGCTCGTCGAGCGTCAACACCCGGCACACCTCCTCGAGATGAGCATCCAGGCGATCGAGCTCCTCATCGATATCCAGCTTCTGCACCAGCTGCACCAGGGCTTGTTCGAGGCGTTCCGGATCCAACTCCACGCGCAGGCCGGCGAGCTTTTCGAGCACCCGCTCGCGCACCCGCCGCTGAATCTCCGGAAAGCGTTCGCGCACATCGGCGACCAGCGCCCGCATCGCCTCGCAACGCTCGCGGATCAGGCCGGCGAGCTTGCCGCCCTCGCGCGCGCGCATCTCGACCAGCGCCGTAAGCGCCTCGTCGAACAGCTCCGCGGCAAGCGCTTCGACGACGCCCAAATCCCGCCCCTGATCCTCGACCACGCCGGGCCAGCGCAACAAATCCAAGGCGCGCATCCCCGGTTCGGCACCGAGCTCGGCCGCCAGCCGGGCCGCCGCGTCGTTGAGCTGGCGCGCCAGCCGCAGGTTCAGACGCAGCGTCTCCGGCGCATCGCCGGACGGCTCGTAGCGCAAGGTGCAATCGAGCTTGCCACGACGCAAGCCGCGCCCCACATGCTCCCGCACGACCGGCTCGAGGCCGCGCAACTCCTCGGGCAGACGGGGAAGGATCTCGAGATAGCGATGGTTGACGGAACGGATCTCCCACACCAGGGCGCCATAAGCGCCACGACGCTCCGCGCGCGCAAACGCGGTCATACTATTGGGCATCTCTGGTCCTGTCCCGCTGAAGGAAAGTGTGTATCATACCGATACAAGGATCTGGCGAACAGCCGGTCATGCCATGCCCCAATGAATAAAGAACCGCCACAGAAAAGACCGCCTCGCAAGGCCCTGCGCGCCGATACCGTGATCGATTGCTATCGCATCGTCAAACTGATCGGCAGCGGCGGCTTCAGCCTGATCTACCAGGCCTATGACGAGGACACCGACGAGCGCGTCATCATCAAGGAATACCTGCCCAAGAAGATGGCCATCCGCCGCGAGGGTTCACGCATGGTCGAGGTCATCTCGCCGGAAAAGGCCGAAACCTTCAACCAGGGGCGCAAGCTGTTCTACCAGGAAGCGCGCGCGCTCGCCAAGCTGGATCACCCGCACATCGTGCGCGTGCGCAACTTCTTTCTCGAAAACGGCACCGCCTATCTGGTCATGGACTACGAGCGCGGCAAGAATCTCGGCGGCTACATCAAGCGGCGCCAGGGCCGGCTCAGCACGCGCTTCCTGCTGACCGTCTTTCCTCCACTGCTCGATGCCCTGTCGCTGATCCACAGCCAATCGTTGCTGCACCTCGACATCAAGCCCAGCAACATCCACCTGCGGCCCGGCGGCAACCCGCTGCTGCTGGATTTCGGCGCCGCGCACCAGTACGACGAGCAACGCCGCGCCAAGACCAGCCAGGTCGTTACCCCCGGTTTCTCTCCGGTGGAACAATACTACTCGCGCGGCAAGGTCGGCCCGTGGAGCGATGTCTACGCGATCGGCGCCTCGATGCGCGCCTGCATCCAGGGGAAATCCCCCCCGCCCGCGACCAAGCGCCACGCGCGCGACACCATGGAACCGGCGGTCAGCGCCTTCTCCAGCAGCTATCCCGGCCCGCTGCTCGAAGCCATCGACTGGGCGATGGCGATCGACGCCAAGAACCGCCCGCAATCCGCCGCCGAGTTTCGTGACGTGCTGCTCAAATCGGTACCAGGCTGGAACACCGCCGCGGCCCAGCGAAAACACAGCGCCCGATGAACAGCTCGACCGGAAACAAGCCGCCCGCCACCTTCGACCATGCCACCGTCAGCCTGATCGGAGACCGCAAGCTGAACCAGGATCGCACGCGCATCGTCGAGCGTGACGACTGCCTGCTGCTGGCGCTGGGCGACGGCCTCGGTGGTCACCCGAAGGGCGAGATCGCCGCACAGATCCTGATCGATACCGCCGGCGAGCTCTTCCAGCAAGCCGCCAACCCCATCGGCACCGCGCGCCAGTTGCTCGAGGAGATTCTGATCGAGGCTCATCATCGCATCACCGAATTCGGCACCCGCCAGGAACCGCCGATCCTGCCGCGCTCCACCGCGGTAGTCGCCATCCTCCACGAGGAGCGCGCCTGGTGGGCCTACGTCGGCGACAGCCGCCTCTACATCATCCGCAACGGCAAGGTGTTGGAGCGCACCAAGGACCATTCCTATGTGCAGATGCTGCACGAGGAAGGCATCATCAGCCATGCCGAGATGGACAACCACCCGCAGCGCAACTTCATCACCCGTTGCCTCGGCGGCAGCGTTTGGCCGCCCCAGGGCAGCTTCGGCCAGATCTCGCAGCTGGAAAAGAACGACATCCTGCTCGCTTGCAGCGACGGCTTCTGGGAACATCTCGATGACGACCAACTCGCCGCCACGCTGAGCGACGAACCCGATCTCGAGCAATGCCTGCGTGAGCTCGCCCTGACCGCCACCGAGCTGGCCGACCCGCACAGCGACAACGTCACCGCCGCCGCGGTGCGCTGCAACTTCAACCACCCCGCCCAGGGCGAGGCCATCGAGGACGACCTCGACGAGGCCATCGACGCCCTCCAGGCGGCGATGCGCAAGCTCGGCAAGATCCCGCCCCGCGAATGACCCGACCCGATTTCCATTCACCACCCAGGACCCACCATGAGACCCAGTGGCCGACGACCCGACCAGCTGCGCGCGATCCAGATCGAGCGCCACTACACCAAGCACGCCGAAGGCTCGGTACTGATCCATTTCGGCGACACCCGCGTGCTGTGCAATGCCAGTGTGGAAGAACGCGTGCCGCGATTCCTGAAGGATGCCGGCCAGGGCTGGATCACCGCTGAATACGGCATGCTGCCCCGCTCCACCAACGAACGCATGGGACGCGAGGCGGCGCGCGGAAAACAGGGCGGTCGCACCCTCGAGATCCAGCGCCTGATCGGGCGCTCGCTGCGCGCGGCGGTGGACCTGAAGCGCCTCGGCGAACGCACCATCACCCTCGACTGCGATGTGATCCAGGCCGACGGCGGCACCCGCACCGCCTCAATCACCGGCGGCTTCATCGCCCTGCGCGACGCCATCGACGCCCTGCTCGCCAACGGCCGGCTCGAAGAAGACCCGATCATCCTGCCGGTCGCCTCGGTCTCGGTCGGCATCTGGCAGGGCACGCCGGTGCTCGATCTGGACTACGCCGAGGACAGCGCCGCCGAAACCGACATGAACGTAGTCATGACCGGTGACGGCCGTTTCATCGAGATTCAAGGCACCGCCGAGGGCGCTCCGTTCTCGCGCGCCGAGATGGACGCCCTGCTGCAACTCGCCGAACAGGGCATCGGCGAGCTGCTCCAACACCAACGCGCCGCCGGAGAATCCGCATGAGCCAACGCATCGTACTGGCCAGCAACAATGCCGGAAAACTGCGGGAGTTCAACCAACTGCTCGGGAGCGCGGGCTTCGAGATCCTGCCGCAACGCGATTTCGACATCCCGGAAGCCGAGGAAACCGGCCTGACCTTCGTCGAAAACGCCATCCTGAAGGCGCGCAACGCCGCCGCCCACAGCGGCCTGCCGGCCATCGCCGACGACTCCGGCCTCGAGGTCGACGCGCTGAACGGCCGCCCGGGGATCTACTCGGCGCGCTTCGCCGGAGAAAGCGCCAGCGACCAGGACAACCTGCGCAAACTGCTCGACGAGCTGGGCGATCTGCCGGACGAACGACGCGGCGCCCGATTCCAATGCCTTCTGGTCTACCTGCGCCATGCCGAGGATCCCACCCCGATCCTCTGCCAAGGCACCTGGGAAGGGCGCATCCTGCGCCAACCGCAAGGCGAAAACGGCTTTGGCTACGACCCGGTATTCTTCGTCCCCGGCGAGAACGCCAGCGCCGCCGAGATCGATGCCGAGACCAAGAACCGCCTGAGCCATCGCGGCCAGGCCCTGCGCCAGCTGTTGCAACGGCTCGGCGCACGCCCGGCGGGAGATACCTACTGAAACCGCGCGTCTTTCGCGCCGGTCGCGATGACGCGGCTGACGCCGATACCGCGTGGATCACTGGCCGCGCGCGCATGACCGGCGCGATCGAGAGAGATCGCCTGCATATTGCCCCAGCGTCGGGCTTCAGGCTTCAGGTGATAGCCACGCTGGCGCAGCGCCGCCTGTTGCGTTTCATCCAGCGCGCCGGGCTCGAGCTGGACCTCGTCCGGCAGATATTGATGATGGATGCGTGGCCGCGAGACCCACTCGGCCGGATCACGACTGTCGCGCATCGCGAGGATCGCCTGTAACAACATCGTGATGATGCGGCTGCCGCCCGGGGTGCCGAGCACCGCGACGCCGTCGGGCGTTTCGACGAAGGTCGGCGACATGCTCGAGAGCATGCGCTTGCCCGGCGCGATGGCGTTGGCCCGGCTGCCGACCAGGCCGTAGACGTTGGGCACGCCGGGCTTGGCCGAGAAATCGTCCATCTCATCGTTCAGCAGCACCCCGCTGTCTCCGGCGACGAAACCGGAGCCGAACGGGTAGTTGATGCTCAGCGTCGCGGCCACGCGGTTGCCCTCGGCATCGACGATCGAGAAATGCGTGGTGTCGGCACCGTTGCCGTCGACCGGCGGCAACGGCCGGCTCGGGCTGGCATGATCGGGATCGTAGTCGGCGATCGATGCACGCGCATGCGCCTTGCTCAGCAGACGCGCGACCGGCACCGGCGTGAAATCGCTGTCGCCGAGGTATTCGGCGCGGTCGCGGTAGGCACGCCGCATCGCCTCGATCATCAGCGTCAGGCGTTGCAAGGGCGGTCGCCCGGCCCAACCGGCGGCTTCGAGCATGTTCAGCATCTCGACCAGCACGATGCCCCCGGACGACGGCAGGGAGGCGCTCGTGATCTTCCATCCGAGAAAGCGCCCTTCCACCGGGCGGCGCTCGACGACCCGGTAGGCAGCCAGATCCTCGAGACGCCAGATGCCCCCGGCGGCGCGCACCGCGCGCACCATTTCGCGCGCCAGCGGGCCGCGATAGAAACCGTCGCGGCCTTCACGGGCCAGACGCTTCAAGGTCCGGGCCAACGCCGGCTGACGGATGCGCGCGCCCTCGGGGGGCACCTGTCCGTCTCTCAGAAACACCGCCGCCGAGTCCGGGTAACGCGCCAACAGATCACGCCGCCAGCGAGCCATGCGCCGATACACCGGATCGGCGGGAAAGCCCTGCTCGGCGAGACGGATCGCCGGCGCCAGCGAGCGCGCCAGCGACAAGCGACCGTAACGCCGCGCGATATGCGCCAAGGCGGCCGGCTCGCCGGGAATGCCGGCCGCCAGCGGGCCGTCGATGGAGGCCCGCGGCACGACCTTGCCGCGCGCATCCAGGTAGAGATCGGCGCGCGCGGCCAACGGCGCCTTCTCGCGCCCGTCGATCATCACCTCGCGACCGCCGGCCTCGTGCAACAACCAGAAGCCGCCCCCGCCGAGCCCGGAGCTGTATGGCTCGACGACCGCCAGCGCGGCGCTCACCGCAACCGCCGCATCGAAGGCGTTGCCGCCGGCGTTCAGAATCTCGACACCGGCGGCGGTGGCCAGCGGGTGGGCGCTGGCGATCGCCGCATCGGCAGCGGCGGCGACGCGCCCGACCGCGACGCCCACGAGCAGCGCCAGCCAGATCGACGAGACTCGCGCGCTCACGATCTCATCCAGCGGTGATCTTCTCGTACTTGGCGCGCAACTCTTCCTCGGTCTCGGTATGCTCGGGGTCGACCAGGATGCAGTCCACCGGGCAGACCTCGACGCACTGCGATTCCTCGTAGTGACCGACGCACTCGGTGCACAGGTCGGGATCGATCTCGTAGATCTCGTCTCCCTGGGTGATTGCGCCGTTCGGGCACTCGGGCTCGCAGACGTCGCAGTTGATACATTCGTCGGTGATATACAGGGCCATTACGTTGTTACTCCAGAAGGGCCGGGGGTCCGGTCAGGGTTTCAGTGCTGGTTCATCCGGCTGTGGATCGCCGCGGCGACCGACGGATGAACGAATTCATCGATATTCCCGCCATGGCCGGCGATCTCCCGCACCAGGCTGGATGAGATGTAGGCGAACTGCTCGGTCGGGGTCAGGAACAGGGTTTCGATGTCCGGCGCCAGACGCCGGTTCATGCCGGCGAGCTGGAATTCGTAGTCGAAATCGGATACCGCGCGCAGGCCGCGCAGGATCACCCCGGCGCCCTGCTCGCGGGCGAAGTCGACGAGCAGGCTGTCGAAGCGCTTGACCTCGACATTGTCGATCGCGCCGACCGCGGTGCGGGCCAGCAGGACGCGGTCCTCGGCCGGAAACACCGGGGTCTTGGCGGAGACGCTGTCGGCAACCGCGACGATTACGCCGTCGAACAACCGCGCGGCGCGTTCGACGATGTCGACGTGGCCGTTGGTGATCGGATCGAAGGTGCCGGGGTAGACCGCTGTTGCCATGTTCGCCTCGCGTGCAGGGATTCGGACCCGTCACTTTACAACGACGGGGACGGATTATCACCCTGTCGACGCCACGGGTTCGAGCAGGCCGAATCCGACCTGGCCGGCGCGCTTGTGGCGCAATGGACGCAGGCGCGGATCGATGACCGGCTCGCCGCCGACGGCATCGTACTCGTAGTAGATCCGCCCGGCTGGCGCGATTATGCCCCGATCGAGCAGGCTGTCGATGACCTGGGTCAACAGACCGGCCTCGAACGGCGGGTCGAGAAAGACGATGTCGTAGGCGCGGTCGGCCTCGGCAAGCCATTGGTCCGCCTCGCGATTCTCGATCGTTACGCGCTCGGCGCCGAGTCTCGCGGCATTCTCGCGCAGCTGGCGCGCGACGCGCGCGTCGGCCTCGACCAGACACACCTCGGCGGCGCCCAGCGAGGCCGCCTCGAAACCCAGCGCGCCGCTGCCGGCGAACAGGTCGAGCACGCGCCGGCCGGGGATCTCGGCGCGCAGCCAGTTGAACAGGGTCTCGCGCACGCGATCGCCGGTCGGGCGCAGGCCGGGCGCATCGGGCACCGGCAGGCGCCGGCCACGCCAGTCGCCGCTGATGATGCGTACCTGACCGCCCCGCCTAGCGCGTTTCGCCATCGCCGCTGGCGCCGCCGAGCTGGATGATGGCAAGATGCCGCGGATCGATGCGCCGCCGGAAGGCGGTGCGGATCTGCTTGCTCGTGACCGCCTCGATGATCGCCGGGAAACGCTCCAGGAAATCCAGCGGATAGTGGTAGAAGCCGATCACCGCAAGGTACTGGCTGAGCTTGCGGTTGCTGGCGATCTTGCGCGGGAAACCGCCGATCAGGTTCTGCCTGGCGGCCTTCAGCTCGGCCTCGTCCGGCCCCTGGGCGACGAAACGGGTCAGGGTCTGGCGCATCACCTCCAGCGCCTGCACCGCCTGACTGTTCTTGGTCGAGGCGCCGACGACAAACGGACCGCGTTGGCGCAGCGGCGCGAAGTAGCTGTAGGCGCCGTAGGCCAGGCCGCGCTTCTCGCGCACCTCCTTCGACAGGCGCGAGACCAAGCCGCTGCCACCGAGGATGTGATTGCCGACGTACAACGGGAAGTAGTCGGGCTCTCCCCGCTTCATGCCCGGCTGGCCGAGCAGCAGATGGGTCTGGCTGGAGGGAAAGTCGATGGCCTTCAGGCCCGGCTCGGCGGGACGGCGCGGAACCGCCGGGAGCGCGGGCGCGGCCTCGCCGCGCGCCAGCCCGCCGACCAGCTGCGCGGCGATCCGTTCGGCGCGCGCGCGATCGAGGTCGCCGACCAGCACCACCAGCGCATTGGCGCCGGTGTAGTAACGCTGATGGAAGGCGCGCGCCTGCTCGCGCCGCAGCGCTTTCAAGGTCGCCGCCTCGCCGCCCGGATCGTGGGCATAGGGGTGACGACCGTAGATCGCCCGGTAGAGCGCGCGCGCGGCCACCTGATCGGCGGACTGACGCGCCTGACGCTCGGCGATCCGCATCTGTTCGCGCACCCGCTCGAAGGCCTCTTTCCCGAAACGCGGTCGCGCGATCATGGCCGCGAGCGTGGCCACCGCGGTATCGCGTGCGTTCGCTTCGCTGAGCGCGCGCACCGACAGCCAGGCCATGTCGCGGTCGACGCCGCGATCGAGCCGCGCGCCGACCGCGTCGAGGCGTTCGGCGATCGCGTCGGCATCCCATGCCCCGGCGCCCTCGGCAAGCAGGCGGTTGGTCAGCTCGGCGAGGCCGTGGGCCTCGCCGTCGCGCGCGCTGCCGGCATCAAACACCACGCGGGCGTCGAACATCGGCAGCTGACGGGTCTGGATGAACAGCACGCGCGCGCCGTTGTCGGTGCGCCAGTGCTGGATCGGCGGTGCCGCGAGCACGCCGCCGGCGCACAGCAGCAGCCAGAGGGCAAACCATCGCTCAATCCGCATCGCTCTCTCCTTTCTTCTCTTCGGCGCGGGGAATCAGGCGCGCGACCGTGAGATTGTCATCGTTCAGATAGCGGCGCGCAACCGCCTGGATGCGCGCGGCATCGACCGCTTTCATCCCGGCGATGTACTCGTCGGCGCGTTGCCAGCCAAGACCGACGGTTTCGAGCAGGCCCAGTTGCATCGCCTGGTAGAAAACCGAGTCTTGCTCGTACACCCGGGCCGCGATCACGCGGGCGCGGACGCGCTCCAGTTCGACCGGATCGACCGCTTGCTCGCGCAACGCGCGCAGCTGCGCGCGCAAGGCTTGTTCGAGCGCGTCGAGATCGTGGCCGTCGGTCGGCGTGGCGTCGAGCACCAGCAGGCCGGAGAGGCGGTTGTAGAGACCGTAGTCGACATCGGCCTCGGCGGCGATACGCTGCCCGCGCACCAGTTCGCGCGCAAGGCGGGCGCTGTCGCCGCCACCAAGCAGTTCGGCGATCATCTCCAGCGCGTAGGCATCGGCCGGATCCTCGGCGGTCTTCAGCGACGGCGTCTGCCAGCCCATCACCAGGTAAGGCTGGCGCGCCGGCAGGCGCGCCGTAACACGGGTCTCGCCGAGGTGGCGCGGCTCGACCAGCTCCGGCGCCGGCTCCGTGGCGCGCGCCGCGTTCCGGCCGAAGGTTTCGCGCGCGAGCGCGAACACGGCCTCCGGATCGACATCGCCGACCACCACCAGGGTGGCGTTGTTCGGCGCGTACCACTTGGCGTACCAGGCTTTCAGGTCGTCGACCCCGAGATGCGCCAGATCCCCGGGCCAACCGATCACCGGGTTGCGATACGGCAGCACGCGGTAGGCGACGGCGTTGAATTCCTCATGGGTGCGAGCGGTGGGTTTGTCGTCGGTACGCCAACGGCGCTCTTCCTTGACCACCTCCAATTCCTTGCGCGCTTCTTTCGGATCGAAACGCAGACCGGCCATGCGATCGGCCTCGAGTTCGAAGGCGCGGCGCAGATGCGACTTCGAGAGGGTTTCGAAGTAAGCGGTGTAATCCGGCCCGGTAAAGGCGTTCTCACTGCCGCCGAGCGCGGCGATGATGCGCGAGAATTCGTTCGGCGCCAGCCGCGCCGTGCCCTTGAACATCATGTGTTCGAGCCAGTGGGAAAGCCCGGTGATGCCCGGCGATTCATAGCTCGCGCCGACCCGGTACCACACTTGGGAGGTGACGATCGGGGCGCGGTGATCCTCGCGCACGAGCAGCTTCAGGCCGTTATCGAGACGGTATTCACGCACCGGAGGCGCGGCCTGGACAAGGCTGGCGCAAAGCCAGAGCAGAAGTAGAGACAAACGCTTCATCGGATTTCCGGCAAGTCTATGAGAAGGTACTGATATGGTATAGTTGCGGCGCGAAAGCGGGCCGCGCGTCCGCGCTGTGACCCGCGCCGCGCGCGATTGGTTCCCGCGCCCCGATTATACGCTTCGCCCGAGGTCGACGATGTTCGGATTTGGAAAACGCAAGAAAAAGGCCGCAGAAACGCCCGAAGCGGAACGCGGCGGCCTGCTCGGCGGCCTGAGATCGCGCCTCGCGCGCACCCGCGAGCAGCTCGGCGCCGGGCTCGGCCGCCTGCTGCGCGGACGGAAACGCATCGATGCCGAACTGCTCGACGAGCTCGAAACCCTGTTGCTGACCGCCGACATCGGCGTCGACGCGACGCTGCGCATCATCGATGAGCTCACCGCCAGCGCAAAACGCAACGAGCTGGCCGATCCCGAGGCGCTGGCGCGCGCGCTGCGCGGCCAGCTCGCGGCGATCCTGGCCGAGGCCGGCGACCGACCGCCGCGCGCGCCGGCCGAGGGCCGTCCACAGGTGATCCTGATGGTCGGCGTCAACGGCGCCGGCAAGACCACGACGATCGGCAAGCTCGCGCACAAGCTGCAAGCCGACGGCAACTCGGTGATGCTGGCCGCCGGCGACACTTTCCGCGCCGCCGCCGTTGAACAGCTCCAGACCTGGGGTGAACGCAACGGCATCCCGGTGATCGCCCAGCACAGCGGCGCCGATTCGGCATCGGTGATCTTCGACGCCTTGCAGGCCGCCACCGCGCGCGGCATCGACGTGTTGATCGCCGATACCGCCGGGCGCCTGCATACCCAATCCAACCTGATGGACGAGCTCGCCAAGATCGCGCGCGTGATGAAGAAGATCGATCCCGACGCACCGCACGAGGTCATGCTGGTGGTCGATGCCACCACCGGCCAGAACGCGCTGAACCAGGCACAACAGTTCAACCAGGCGATCCCACTGACCGGAATCACGCTGACCAAGCTCGACGGCACGGCGAAGGGCGGCATCCTGTTCGCGATCGCCGAGAAGTTGAAGGTGCCGATCCGTTTCATCGGCATCGGCGAGGGCATCGACGACCTGCGCGAGTTCGATGCCGATGAGTTCGTCGCCGCGCTGCTCGACGACGCCATCGGCTCCGCCTGAGCGGCGGCCAAGCCCTCCCGCCTTGCCGGATCATGAAAAGCGTTTCGCTCGCCAAGCAACGCCTGAGCGCCGACCCGGCGCGCTCGCGCGCCAAGGGCGATGTCATCCATTTCGAGCAGGTCAGCAAGCGTTACCCGGACAGCCACGCCGGCCTGAGCGAGATCGACCTGAGCCTGCGCCAGGGCGAGATGGCCTTCCTCACCGGCCATTCCGGCGCCGGCAAGAGCACGCTGTTGAAGCTGATCGGCCTGCTTGAGCGCCCCAGCGGCGGCCAGCTGCGCGTGCTCGGACGCTATCTGAACCGGCTCGCGCCGCGTCAGGTGGCCGCGCACCGGCGCGAGATCGGCATGATCTTTCAGGACAATCGCCTGCTGTTCGACCGCAATGTGTTCGACAACGTCGCCCTGCCGCTGGTGATCCGCGGCATGGCGCCGCGCGAGATCGCCCGCCGGGTGCGCGCGGCGCTCGACAAGACCGGCCTGCTGCACAAGGAACGCGCGCTGCCGGTCACCCTCTCCGGCGGCGAGCAACAACGCGTCGGCATTGCCCGCGCGGTGGTCGCGAAACCGCCGCTGATCCTCGCCGACGAGCCGACCGGCAACCTCGATCCGGGCTTGTCGCGCGACATCATGGCCTTGCTCGACGAATTCAACCAAGTGGGCGTCACGGTATTGATCGCAAGCCATGACATCGAACTGATCTCCACCCTGGGCAAACGCATCCTGGTGTTGGAGGAAGGCCGCCTGGTCTACGATACCGCCAACCCCGAGGGCCGGCATGACTGATCCGCGCGCCTGGCTGGGCGGCGCATGGCGGGATGCGCGCCAGGCGCTGCTTCGCCTCGCGCGCGCACCGCTGGCGACCCTGACCACCTCGGCGGTCATCGGCATTACCCTGGTGCTGCCGCTGGCCCTGTACCTCGTCGCCAGCCACCTGCGGCCGCTCGCCGGCGGCTGGGACGAAGGCGCCAGCCTCTCGCTGTTCCTGCGCGACACGGTCGCGGACGATGCGCTGCCGACGCTCCGCCAGCGCTTGCTGCGGCTGCCCGGCGTTGCCGCGGTCCGCATCATCGACCGCGCCGCCGCGCTGGCCGAGTTCCGCCGCTACAGCGGTTTTGGCGAGGCATTGAAGCTGCTCCCGGACAATCCCCTGCCGGCGGTGCTGGTGGTGCGACCGGCCCGCGACAGCGACGCCCAGGCGATCGAACGGCTCGCGGCCCGTTTGCGTGCCCTGCCGCAAGTGGATCAGGTACAGGTCGACCACGCCTGGCTCGAACGGCTGCGCGCGCTCCAACATCTGCTGAGCCGCGCCACCTGGGTTCTCGGCGCGCTGCTCGGGCTCGCGGTCTTATTGACCATCGGCAACACCGTCCGTCTGGAGATCCAACACCGCGCCGAGGAGATTCGCGTCAGCAAGCTGATCGGTGCCAGCGACGGCTTCATCCGGCGTCCCTTTCTCTATGCCGGCGTCTGGTACGGCCTCTTCGGCGCCGTCATCGCCTGGTGGCTTTCGACGATCTCGCTGATCCTGATTGCGCCGCCATTACGGGAACTGGCCGGGCTCTATGAATACCAGACCCAGGCCTCGGCGCTGAGTCTTGGGGAATTCCTCGCGTTGCTCGGTATCGGCGCCGCCCTCGGCCTGCTGGGCGCCTGGCTTGCGGTCAGTCGCCATCTGCGCGAGATCGAGCCGGACTGAACGCTGCCGACGAACCCAGGTTGAAAATCCGGATGTTGAACCCATGTTAATAGTGCAAGTTTTTTCCGGCGGAACGGAACTCGCCCCTGTTTTGGCACTCTAACCCCCCGACTGCTAATTATGCTGGCGCCCACGAGGAATCGGTGCTAGTTTGGGATAGACCACACGGGGGAAAGAGAAGAATGAACAAAGAATTGACCTTGAGCGAGACCCTGCCATCCGGCAGCATGGAATCCTACATCAGCGCGGCATTCCGCTTGCCGATGCTGAGCGCCGAGGAAGAACACGACTTGGCCGTGCGCCTGCGCGACCACAACGACCTGGAAGCCGCGAAGCGGTTGATCCTGTCTCACCTGCGCTTCGTCGTGCGCATTGCGCGCGGTTATTCCGGCTATGGCCTGCCCCAGCATGATCTGGTGCAGGAGGGCACCATCGGCCTGATGAAAGCGGTCAAGCGCTTCGACCCGGATATGGGCGTGCGCCTGGTTTCGTTCGCGGTGCATTGGATCCGCGCCGAGATCCACGAATACATCCTGCGCAACTGGCGCATCGTCAAGATCGCCACCACCAAGGCCCAACGCAAGCTGTTCTTCAACCTGCGCAGCAGCAAGAAACGGCTCGGCTGGTTCTCGCGCAAGGAGGTCGAAGAGGTCGCCGAGGATCTCGGCGTGAAGCCGGAAGAGGTGTTGCAGATGGAATCGCGTCTGAGCCAGCAGGACGTGGCCTTCGACCCCCTGGAGAGCGATGACGACGAGCATGCCTATGCCACGCCTTCCTCGTGGCTGGCCGACACCGCCACCGATCCATCGGTGACGTTGGAGCGGCGTGACGAGGCCGAATGGAAGCACCAGCGCCTGGGCGAGGCACTGGCCGCGCTCGACGACCGCAGCCGCGACATCCTGCAAGCACGCTGGCTCGGCGAGCACAAGGCCACCTTGCATGAGCTGGCCGATCGCCATGGCGTTTCCGCCGAGCGCATCCGCCAGATCGAGAAGGCCGCGATGAAAAAACTGCAGCAGCGCATCGCCGCCTGAGAGATCAAGGTTCCACGACAAAAAAGCCCCGCCAGCCAGCGGGGCTTTTTTGTACGCCTCACTCATGGGTTTCCGGTTTTTCGAGGCCGCTCCCCGCTTGCTTCTTGCCCCCACAAGAAATTTTCTTCCGTTGCCCATAGTCCCTGATACCGATATGGGACGCCTTCAGAAAAAATTCCTTGTCATCACATGAATTCAGGAAGTTCCCGGGCCAAACGCGGGACTGGGGCTTGTCCAGCGGCTTATACTCGTCGCCCATGAATTTTCGGATTTTCGAGAGCGTTCCTCGCGCCCGTGGGCCAGGCGCGGACGCGGGTCACAGCCCATTCCATGGCGAGTTTCCGCAACAACGCCCACGGGCGCGAGGGGCGGTCGCAGTGGCCGAAAAGTCATGGGCGGCGAGTATACCTTGACGAACGGCGCCCCCCTGGAACCGGCTTTCAGCTCAGCGCAGCAGGCGATAGATGTCGCCTGAGGCAAAGCCCCGGTACGCGAGAAAGCGCGCGCGGCGGGCCAGGTCGCGCTCGTCGGCGGGGGGCGTATCGCCAAACTTACGCGCATGCACGCGCCGCAGTTGCGCCTCCCAGTCGCAATCGGCGGCCTCCAGCGCCCGCTCGGCCAGACCGGTCTCGATGCCGCGCGCGAGCAGGTCGTTGCGAATGCGCAGCGGCCCATGCCCACGCTCGATGCGCGAGCGCACCCAGGCTTCGGCGAAACGTTGATCCGACTGACTGCCCTCGCGGACCAGCGCATCGAGCACCGCTTCGATCGCGTCGCTCTCGACGGATCCTCCCCGGGCCAGCTTGGCGCGCAACTCCTCGCGGCTGTGCTCGCGCGTGGCCAGCAAGCGCAGGGCGCGTTCGTGGATCTCGGGATCGTGGGACAATGAGTCCATGCTTCAGTATTGCGTCCAGTTGAACCGGTATTGGTGCCGGCGGCGGAAATAGGGTAGAGTGCGCGCCATGTCCGCGCAAGCCGCGCGAATATCAAGGCATTGAAATGCTGCGTTTTTTCATCGTCTTTCTGTTGATCCAGGGGATTTTGTTCGCGGCCGAGTTGCTGCAACCGGTCCAGCAGCACCTGATCATCCCGTTCACCACGTTGATCGCCCACATCAGCGCCTGGCTGGTGCAACGCTTCGACAGCAGTGTGATCGCCCATGGCGTCATCATCCAAAACGGCGACAACGGCTTTGCGGTTTCGATCCAGGCCGGCTGCAATGGCGTCGAGGCCAGCATCGTGTTGATCGCCGCGATGCTGGCCTTCCCCGCGCCGTGGAAGCACCGCCTGATCGGCATCACACTGGGTTTTCTCAGTGTACAGGCAATGAATCTGCTGCGCATCATCAGCCTGTTCTATATCGGCCAGTGGGACAAGACCGCGTTCGAATGGGCGCACCTCTATATCTGGCAGGCGCTGATCATGCTCGATGTGTTGATCGTGTTCCTGGTATGGCTGCGCTTTCTGCCGGCGCGCCAAACACCCCCGTCCCAGCACGCGGAGCCGGCCCATGCGGCTTAGTCCGGTCGCGCGCTTCTTCTGGACGGTGGTGTTCCTGCTGCCGTTCACCTTCGCCGCCTGGTATTTCATGGGCATTCTGCTGACCACGCCGGTCGCGGCGCTGGTCGAATGGGTGATGAGCGGGCTGTTTCCCCAGGCGCTCTCAGGCATCGAGCAACATGGCTTTCTGCTCGATGTCCTTACCCGCTTCTCGCCACCGGGCATCCCCCAGGGTGAATTGACGTTCCGCGTCAACCCGATGATCTATGGCTATAGCATGCCCTTGTACACCGCAATCCTGCTCGCCACGCCGGGCCGCGAGGGAGAGAAATGGCGGCACTGGCTCATCGGCATCCTGATCCTCTATCTGGTGCAGGTGTTCGGGGTGTGCCTCGATATCCTGAAGACGCTGACCTTCGAGATGGGCGGCCAGGTCACCGCGCAGATGCACCTCACTGCGCAATGGCAACTCGATGCGGTGGCTTTGGGCTACCAGTTCGGCTATCTGATCCTCCCGGCAGTGTCGCCGATCGCGATCTGGATCGCCTTTCACCGCCCGTTCATCGCAACCCTGGCCCCGGGTCTGGCGGCGCGCATGACGCCCCCTTCCGACGAGTCGCATTGAGCGACGGGTCATCCAGGTGCGGAAAAACTCCCCATAGGGTAGTTGACAAGTCGGACGGACCGGTGTCCCTTGGGCGGATCCCAGACCTCTTCCTCGGCCGGCAGATCCCGACGTGGCATGCGGCCATGGCCTTTGGCCCCCTTCTGTCGACCGAGGGGGCGTGGAGAGCCGCCCTCGCCGGTGAAGGTCCGATTGTCACTCGGGGCTGCCTTCTCGCTCTTGCGTCCATAGAGCCGCTGACGCAAATTGCGAATTCGCCCTGGGCCTTCTCCAATACCTTTCCGCCTTCGCAGGCTGGTTCAAGCGCGGCGGAACCGGCTGCGACGGCGCCGAAAGACCGCGCCGCGGCCCGATGCGCGGTACTTGATCTGGTCTCCGCCTGAAGCCGGATAAGACGCATGACGGGCAAGGAAGCCTTCACGCCATGACGAAGCCTCGCCGGAACTCAACGCCCGGCTGGCGGAGACGATATAATTCGGGATTGCTCTCTTGCCAAAGGCCTCCGCCGTGACCGACACCAGCACCCTGCGCGAACTCCTTGCCCAACGCATCCTGATCCTCGACGGCGCGATGGGCACGATGATCCAGCGCCACAAGCTCGCGGAAGAGGACTATCGCGGCGAGCGTTTCGCCGACTGGCACACCGATGTCAAGGGCAACAACGACCTGCTGGTGCTGACCCAGCCGCAGATCATCCGTGGCATCCACGAGCAGTATCTGGAGGCCGGCGCCGATATCCTCGAAACCAACAGCTTCAACGCCACGCGCG
>JALVEB010000133.1 GCA_027008705.1 Sedimenticola sp.
CCCGGCCCGGTGGTTACGCGGATATCGCCAGCCGGCGATTTCTGGGAAGCCGAGCCGGAACACCAGAACTACCTGGAACGCCATCCCGGCGGTTATACCTGCCACTTTCCGCGCCCCGATTGGGTGCTGCCGGAATCCAGAGAGTAACCGTCAAGACCCGTCTATGATATGCCAAGCCTTGCAATACACGCTGCCAACCGAACCTAACGCCTGCCGCCAATCCCGCTCAGACATCGACTGGAGGCGTTGACGAATCGTCGGCAACGATTCTCCAGCCTTTTGGTTCACCATCTTGGCCAGCGGCATTGCGGCACGACGCGGCACACCAAGCAAGCGCAAGGTAATAGCCTCGTCCGTCGCCACACCATAGAACACTTGTGACGGCAGATTGGACAACCGACTGCGTTCCTCTTCGGAAAGATTCGAGGTCGTGATGGCCAGTAACGCATTCAAGCCCCAAGAAGAAGTTTGCGCGAGCTTGCCGAACAGATTCTGCCCACATTTGGTAAGTGCCGTTACTTCATCTTCATCTTTGTTATTGAAATAACGCGCGGCGATGGTCGTCAACTCTTCCCCATTGACCCAATCCTTGAGAATGCGTGCAAGCTTGTCGCTATCCGGCGTTTTTCCACCCAGCACCGCCTTCAGGTTATCCCGCAGTTCGGGAACCCGGAGGAGCACTCCCATCATCTCCTGTAAAGTGCGGTCTCCATCCTGGAAAAGCCGTTCCCGATTCCATGAATCCGGCCCGAGACTACCGCGATACCTCATGACTGTGCGAATGCTCTGCAAGGAAAACCCTGTGCTATCCACCAGTTTCAGGGGTTGTTGAGGCTGGGCTACATAATCGACATAAGAACGAATTCCTCCAAGGAGTTGGCGCGCCAGCCGACTGTCCTTCGCGCGCAGCTTTTCGAAGCCCAGTGTCCCGCGCAACACCTCCTCGATCCGATCGGCATAATTATCGGGCGCGCCCATCTGCCGGTAGGTATGGACGAGATACTGCAAGAAGCTCGACCATTCTGGATGGTGGTATACGATCTTGCCTAGGTCAGAGAGTTCGTCGGCCGCAGACTGAGCAAGCTCTATCAAGGCCGAATTGAGATCGCCCGTTTGCTCATTAATAAACTTTCTACGTTTTATTACCTCTTCTTCATTCCTGGCTACTAAAGCAACCACACCAAGCTGCCCTTGAGAAACGCGTCCCGCACGGCCGGCAATGTTCCAAAAATCCTCCGGCGGCATGGAGACTGAATTTTTGCCTTGCGGATAATGAGTGGATGCCATGACCACACCGCTGACCGGGAAGTTCACCCCTTGAGCAATGGTCGTGGTAGCTGCCAACACCTCAAGTTCTCCTTTCTCGAACAGCCATTCCATCAGCACGCGGATCTCTTCCGGCAGGCCGCCATGATGTACACCGATTCCATGAGCTAGCAATTCGATCAGGGGGAACTGCTCTCCAAACTCAGCCGCCACATACTCCTGCACGAAGTGCACATCTTCTGATACGGATCGTGATTGCCCGGATTTGATCTTCTCGGCGAGCTTCCAGACATAATCTGGGCGGCTGTGCATGGCGATAACCGACCCACGCGCTTTGAGCTTGCGTGTGGTGATAGCCGCCAGTGTGCCAATATCTCTGGCCTGGAAAAACGTTTTGGCCAGCGATTCATCCTTACCCAGCGGAAAGACCTCGTCCAACACGATACTTGGACGCGTAGTGTGAACCGATTCCCAAACCAACCGGTAGTTTCGGCTGCGTCTATTCAGAGAACCATCGTCTTTCGGACTCACGATACCGATGGCTCGGTCGTTGGGCTGCCAATCCACACCGATACTAATATCTTCCGAGCTTTGACCGCCGAGCCAACGGGCCACCTCGCCGGCATTTTTTATGAAAGGCGTTAGCAGCAGAAACTGGGCATTCCGGCACTCCCGGTTTATGGTGGCCAGCAACATCTCCAGGCGCAAGCCCCGTCCCTTATCTTGAATGTTGTGTGCCTCGTCCACCACCACCAGGGCCAACGGCCGATCAATCTTTTCCTCCCAACCCTGGCGCAACATCAGGTCGAGCTTCTCGGGCGTAGCTACAAGGATGCGGAAACGGGCCTCATCACGTGACTCTGTCAGCACTTGCGCCTCAACATTGTCAATCTCCATAGCCGGACTGATGCGCTCTACTACCAACCGCAGAGGCTCAAAATCCCGGCGCAGTTGCCGCGTGACTTGATTCACCAATGCCCGTGTCGGTGCGAGATAAGCCACCCAACCCTTACGGTCTTCAAACTGATTGAGCGCCTGCAACATGCGAAACTGGGCAATGAGCGTCTTGCCGCTGGAGGTAGGCAGACTCACCACTATCGCTTCACGGCTGGAACCGAGTAGTCCCCGCTCGGCCAAGGTGCGCCTCTGCGGCGGCAGCACATCGAACAAAGCGCGATCCCCGCGGCCTTGGCTGACCAGTTCGCGCACAAATTTAGTCACCCGCGAGTTCACCTTCCGCGTAACCGTCCATAAGGCATTCTCGACCATTTGCTCGGCGGCGCGGGAAAGCAATCGAACGAACGGCTCCAACTCGACGAGCCGCGCAGCCTCGCAGGCATCGACGGCCCGGTCGAAGTGGCCGTCCAACAGCGGCTGAATCTGGTAACTGCCATCCACTACGCCGTCAGTGATGTAATGGGCCAGCACATCGGCAGCTTTCGCAAGATGATAGATCGCGATCAGTTCCAACGCGCTGCGCTTGGCCTCCAACGGATCGAACGCATGCAGATAGTCCCGCTCGAATGCCTCTTGCGCATCACGCAACGCCGTCACACGCTCCAAAACCGCATCCCGGTCACTCCAGCCCTTCTTCCGCACAAGCCGTAGCCAGACATCGATGATCGTGGCCTGGCAACGTTCACCCCAATCTTGGGACTCCATCGGCAAATCTGGCCACTGGCCTTCGGCTTCCAGAGCACACAACCACCGCGCCGCATCCGCCCCTCGATCCCCAAGCACCGCCAACACCGAGGCACGTAGCAGATGGGCGCCTGCCGCCATGGCCTCTTCGGGGTGAGGCAATACGCGTAGCAAACGAAACCCCTCCACCGCTGCCTGACGCGACATCTCCAGTTGCTCGGGGTCATCAGCGAGGCGATCGATCTTCAGATCCAGCACAGCGATTTCCAACGCGGCAGCCGTCTCTCGTAGCAGCTCAGCATCGAAATCCGACAGCGTCCGCCCCATCTCCTGATAGAACTGCACGCGGTCAGCTTCATGCAGCGCCCGGCGGCGTTGCTCCGCCATCGCATCCAGCAGCCAGTGACTCATGCGGCACCTCTCTGGTCGATGGCCTGCGGCAGCCGCGCGATGGGCCAGGGTAGATAAAGCGCGACGAGATAGCAGCGTGTGGGGGCTGCCAGATGGTTCGCCAGTTGGTAGCCCCGCGCCTCCAAATCAGACTCGCTGGGGCTTTGGTCACGCACCAGAACTCCGAAAAGCACCAGTTCACGGCGTTTGGAATTGAAATACCGGGTACATGCTTCATCAAAGGCAGACTCGTGATCTGTGCCTTTCACTCTCGGTAACAGCCACTTGAGCAACTGGCAGATGGCACCAAGGTTATGGGCAAGTCTGTCAAGCTGGTGAGGCATGCCGCTTCTGCCACTCATTACATGGGGTGGAGATTTGGCTTCCGATGAGCACTTCACCTCACCTAGCGCCAAGCGGTGGGAATTGCCATCGCGCTGGAAACCAACGACATCCGCCCCTGGCAAAGAAGCAAAGGGGTTGCGCTTGTCGCGCTCCGTATTCCAAGGCAGCACCACCTCGTGCTCCGCCTCCAATACCGCCTCGGCGAGCGCCTCGCCGGCCGCCCAGTCACGTGTTTCGGGCACCTCGGCGGAGAGCACCTCCTGCAGTGCTTCCTTCCCCATGCCGGTAAGGCTGAGACCCTGTAGATGTTCGGTTAGCGCCTGACTGCCTTCATCATCATTAAGGCGAGCAGCGACAGGCCCTCGCAGGAACTCAACCAGCTCCTGTCCATCCTGGGCTTGTTCTCCTTGCCAGGAGACGCATCCCTTTGACGAGTGAAAAGTGGTTTGCCAGATCATCCATGAACCTCATCAGATGAAGTGAAAAGCTGTTGCATCAGGCATTTCTTGTTTTACTGCGTACCCTTCGTCCATGGGTTTTCCGTTTTTCGAGGCCGCTCTTCACACCCGTGGTCCAGGCGCGGAAACTCACCATAGCCCGGACTATGGTGAATTTCCGCAACAACGCCCACAGGCGCGTGAAGCAGTCGCAGTATCCGAAAATTCCTGGGCGAATAAGTATAACGACTTGGAAACGAGTATAGCCGCCACGTTTTTTCTAATCAGAAATCCTCATGAAACATGAGCCACTTCCGCATTATTTCATGAGATACCAGCAAGTTATGCCTATTTCTCCATTAGCACTCATGATGCGGGGTGGCATCACCCCGGATCATGAAAAATCAATGATTTGGCATACTTGCACATTTCCACCTTCGTGGGCCGCTTCAACCGCAGCGGAACCAGCTACGACGATGCCGCGCAATTGCACCGCTTCCACCGCCAGTCGCTCGCAACAGAATCAATCCGCGCTTCCCTCCTCGCCCCGCCCGATAAAGATCGCGCGAAAGGCTTGTGGCTTCAGCACCACACCCTTGACGTAGCGGCGGTACTCCTCGCCGATGCCCTTGACGAGGATTATGCCGGAGACCCACAGCGCCGGGAGGAAGAAGATGGCCAGCACCCAGCCGTAGTCTCCCGGCATGACGAACGAGGCGAGGCCGATCAGGTACAGCGGCCAGCTGAACAGCAGACCGCGCAGGCTGTGCTTGAACACCAGCGCGGCGGTGATCAGCCGACGCTGGCGGCGTTGTTCGGGGGTATGGTAAAGGGCTTCGCAAACGCCGCGCTCGAACGGGTTGTCGATCTCGTCGAGACGCTTGCCGATGCGGCGCATGCCGTGGGTATCGATCCAGGATTGGGACATCTCAGCCTCGCGCGATCTCGTCGATCAGTACACGCAACTCGGGCACGCATGAGCCGCAGTTGGTGCCGGCCTGAAGGCGTTCACCGAGAGCTTCCGGGGTGGTCGCACCGGCGCGGATCGCCTCGACCAGGGTATTGCGCCCGACGCCGAAGCAGGAACAGACGATCGGGCCGATGTCTTTCTGACCCGGCCCCGGGGTGCCGGCGAGCACGCGCTGACGTTCCGGTCGACTCAGGCGTTCATTGGCGAACAGTCGCACCAGCCAGTCGCGTGGCGGCAGGTGATAGTCGGGACCGATGAAGATGCAGCTTTCGAGACGGCCATCGACGATGCGCGCGGCGCGGTAACGATTGGCGGCGGAGTCGAACATCTCGCTCCACTCGGCATTCCCGCCGGCCTCGCACAGCAGTTTGCGCGCGCAATGCGCCCAGTCGGCCGGGGCCTCCTCGCCCGCCAGTTCGTAGTGCCACAGACCCTGGCGGCGAACGCGGGTCCAGTAGGTGGCGTGGTCCGGACGCAGATCGCAGCGGGTCAACAGAAAGCCATGCCAGACGGGCCGGTAGGGCACCACGCGCACCGGCGTGTGCTTGAATTCGGGCTGTCCGGAAAGCGGATCGAGCACTGGATTGACCAGGGCGCCGATGCGCGCGGCGGAGGCGAACTGGTCGTTCCAATGCATCGGCGCGAAGACATGGCCACGATGCTGATGCGGCGAGACGCGCGCGCGCACGATGGCCTCGCCCCAGCGGCTGCCGACCTGAACCAGTTCACCGTCGTCGATGCCGAGACGTCGGGCGTCGTCCGGATGCAGCTCGGCATAGGGTTCGGTGACATGACCGGAAAGACGCGGCGAACGACCGGTACGGGTCATGGTGTGCCACTGGTCGCGCACGCGGCCGGTATTCAGCACCATCGGGTAGTCGCTGTCCGGCAGATGGCCGGGCGGGCGCGGCGTCAGCGCAACAAAGTTGGCGCGCCGGCTCGGGGTGAAGAAGCCACCGCCGCCGAACAACCGGCGGGCGCCCTTCCCATCGCCGCGCAAGGGCCATTGGAAGGGACGCAGGGCATCGTAGCCGCCATCGTCGAGATCGGCCAATGCGGCGATGTCGAAGTCGCGCTCGCCCCCGTTCTCGAAGCCTGACAACGCAGCGTATTCCCGAAAGATCGCGGCCGGGCCGTCGTAGTCGAAGCCGTCGAAGCCGAGCCGGCGCGCGACGTCGCAGAGCATGCGCCAGTCCTCGCGCGCCTCGCCGGGTGGCGGCAAAAAGGGCCGCTGGCGCGAGATCCGCCGCTCGGAGTTGGTGACGGTGCCGTTCTTTTCGCCCCAGGTCAGCGCCGGCAGCAGCACATCGGCATGCGGCGTGGTGTCGTTGTGCACGCAGTCGGAGACCACCACCAGGCCGCAACGCTCGAGCGCCCGTCGTACCTGGTTGACGTCGGGCAGGCTGACGGCGGGGTTGGTGGCGATGATCCACACCGCCTCGATATCGCCGGCCTCCATGCGGTGAAACAGGTCGACGGCCTTCAACCCCGGCCCTTGCGCCAGGTTCGGCGCCCGCCAGAAGCGCGCCACCAGATCGCGGTGGTCCTCGCGCTCGAAATCCATATGACAAGCCAGCTGGTTGGCCAACGCACCGACCTCGCGGCCGCCCATCGCGTTCGGCTGGCCGGTGATCGAGAACGGCCCCATGCCGGGCCGCCCGATCCGCCCGCTGAGCAGATGGCAGTTGATAATGGCGTTAACCTTGTCGCTGCCGCTGGACGACTGGTTGATCCCTTGCGAGTAAACGGTGACGGTGTTGCGCGTCTCGCCGAACCACCGGTAAAAGCGCTCGACCCGCTCGACCGGAAGCCCGCAGTGCTCGGCGACCGCGACCGGCGATGGGGCATAGAAACTGGCCATGCGCAGGCATTCGTCGAAACCTTGGGTAAAATCACGCACATAGTCCGGATCGCCGAGGCCGTTGCGATGCAGCCACACCAACAGGCCGCTGAACAGGACGGCGTCGGTGCCGCTGTCGAGCGCGAGGTGCAGATCGGCGATGTCGGCGCTGGCGGTCTCGCGCGGATCGATCAGCACCACGCGCAACGAGGGCCGCGCGCGCTTCGCGCGCACCAGGCGTTGGTACAACACCGGGTGGCACCAGGCCAGGTTGGAGCCGGCGAGGACTACCAGATCGGCCTGCTCCAGATCTTCGTAGCAACCGGGCACGGCGTCGGCGCCGAAGGCGCGCTTGTGGCCGGCCACCGACGAGGACATGCACAGGCGCGAGTTGGTATCGATGTTGCCGGAGCCGATGAAGCCCTTCATCAGCTTGTTGGCGACATAGTAGTCCTCGGTCAACAGCTGGCCGGAGACATAGAACGCCACCGCCCGCGGGCCCCGCCGCTCGATAACCTCGCGGAAGCCGTCGGCGACGCGCGTCAGAGCCTGCTCCCAGTCGGCCGGGCGGCCATCGACCCGCGGCTGGAGCAGACGCCCCTCGTCGCCGAGGGTCTCGGCCAGCGCCGAGCCCTTCGAACACAGCTTGCCGAGATTGGCCGGGTGCGTCTTGTCGCCGCGCACGCGCGCTTCGCGCGGATCGGCGCCCGCCTCCAGGGTGACATCGACGCCACAGCCGACCCCGCAGTACGGGCAGGTGGTGTGGGTGGTGGTCATCGCCTCAGTGGGTATCCGGCAAGACGCCAACCTGTTCCATCCCGGCCAGCCCGATCTCGCGCGCGTGCTGCTGGAAGCCCGGATTGCGCCAGAAGAAGCCGCCCGGCATGGTCGTTGGGATCACGAGCGCGTAGAACATCGCGCGCCCAACCAACAGCGTAACGAGCACCAGCGCCGCGACCAGCCCCCAGAGAAGCAAACCAGCCGCACCGTCCACGCCGCTGAGGCCAAGGACCAAGGTCATCACCAGCCCCAAGGCCAGACCGAGGTTGCGCGCGCGGTAGGTTTTTCCAAAGTCGGTGGACTGCACCCACAGCGCGGCCTCGCCCTCGCCGCCCCGGCGTTTCATATCGCGGGCATGAAACCATAGCCCGACCATCTCCAGCACCAGGCCGAGCGCGATCATCCCGGATAACGGCTGCATCAACGCGGCAAAGGGCTGCCCGTCCGCATACGACACCGCCGCCGAGACCAGCCCGGCGAGCAGGCCACCCAGGCTCAGCATCGCGCCATAGAACGAGGTCAGCACCTGCCAATGGTTCCAGAACGGGCGCGCCGGGATGCGATAGATGCGGTGCATGAAATAGAGCGCAACCAGGCCGGACAGCGCCGCGCCCCAACCGCTCAAGGTAGTCAGGCCCGCGACCAGCCCGGCCGGCAGCCAGTCGGTCAATAGCGGCAGGCCGGAGAGCACCGCGTAGGCGCCGAGCAGGTTGTAGAACACCGCGACACCGGCCACCTCGCGACTGACCGGCGAATAACGCAGGTTGTTGAAGGCGCGATAGAACCGGTGTGGCCGGCCAAGATGCAAGGTGGACAACACCAGGGCGATGGTCTGGATGCCAATCAGGCTGAACAGGGTCATCGGCCAGGCCACCGGATGACTTTGCGGGGTGATTACCGGCAGGCCCAGCATCGGCCCGAGGAACAGCACGAGAAAGGCGCCGACCACGGCCTGGGTCACCAGCGTGAAGATCACCAGCGGATTCTCGCGCGTGCTCAGGCGGTGCAGGTTCCAGGCCCGGGGGCGTTGATCCTTCGCCACCTTGGCGACATAGTCTCCGCCATCGCCCTGGGTATCACGCTCGTAGCGCAATGGCACCGAGTCGGTGCGCTTGAGCTCGCGCGGCAGTGAGCGCACCTGCTGGAAACGGATATTGGGATGGGTGATCTCCGGGGTCGGAAAACCGGGGATGCGGGTCTCCAACTGATGACGGTTCTCGGGGGTGGTCTCGATGACGCCGAAATCCAGCGCCCCGCCGAGACAGGCCGCGGCGCAGGCGGGCTTCAGGCCGACCTCGAGCCGGTCGACGCACATATTGCACTTGGATACATGCCCGGCCCTGGTATCGAGCTGCGGCGCGTTGTACGGACATACCCAGGTGCAGTAGCCACAGCCGAAACAGATATCGGGGTCTTGCAACACCGCGCCATACTCGGCGAACTTGGTGTAGGCGCGTGTCGGACAACCCTTCAGGCAAACCGGGTTGTCGCAGTGGTTGCAGGCCATCGAGATGTTCAGGCGCTGGAAGGCGGGATAGCTGCCGCCTTCGATATAGCCGACCGAGCGAAACGCCAGATGCGGCGGCAGGTCGTTCTTCTCCGAACAGGCGGCCTCGCAGGCGTGACAGGCGATGCAGGCATCGGCGTTGAAATAGAAGCCGTGCTGCTTGTAACGGTTCGGGTTGTCCGGGACCGAGGCATCGCCGTTGATGTTCAGGCTCTTACCACGCCGCGCGTCGCCTTCCGGCACGGTCTCGATCGGCTTGCCGTAGCGGTTGGTTTCCGGGTGCTCGCTTTTGGGCACCCAGGCATAGTCGCGTTCTTTGGGTCTTGGGGTAAACATGCTTTGTCTCGGGTTCGCGAGTAGTGATTCATGCGCGGGCAGGCAAGGGGTCGCTCCTTTGGCCAGCCCGTGAAGCCGCGCGCCACGACGGGTTGCTCAGTAGGCGCGCGCCGCCTTGTTACGGATGGCCGCGGCCTTCTGGTCGGCGATCCGCTCCACCTTCACCGCGCTCTGTTTGTAGGCCGGCTGACGTGAATAGGGGTCGAGCAGGCCGAGGGTCAGACGGTTGACGCATTCGTGGTAATGGAAGGGTACGAAGACCATGTTCGGCGGCATGCGTTGGGTGGTCTGCACCAGTACGATGGCATCGCCACGTCGCGAGACCAGGCGCGCGTACTCGCCATGCTTGATGCCCAGCTCGGCGGCCGCGTCGGGGTTCATCTCCATATACGGGGTCGGACTGAATTTGTTCTGGTTGCCGATCTTGCCAGTGCGCGTGCGGGTGTGGAAGTGTTCGACGACGCGCCCGGAGTTCAGCCAGAATGGGTACTCCTCGTCCGGGCGCTCGTTG
>JALVEB010000134.1 GCA_027008705.1 Sedimenticola sp.
TCCCGAGTTCACGATGCTCGAGTTCTACCAGGCATACGCCGATTATCATGACCTGATGGATCTCACCGAAGACATGCTGCGCGGTCTCGCCGAACAGGTGCTCGGCACCACCAGGATCCATTATCAGGGCGATGAATACGATTTCGGCGCCCCGTTCGCGCGCATGACCGTGAAGGAGTCCATCCTCCACTTCAATCCCGATATCGAGGCCGCCGACCTGGACGATCGCGAACGCGCGCGCGCCATCGCCGAGCGTCTGGGCATTCCGCTGAAGGACAGCTACGGCCTCGGCAAGATCCAGATCGAGATCTTCGAGAAGACCGTCGAACACCGCCTGATGAATCCCACCTTCATCACCGCCTATCCGACCGAGGTCTCGCCGCTGGCGCGGCGTAACGATGAAGACCCCTTCGTCACCGACCGCTTCGAGTTTTTCGTCGGCGGACGCGAGATCGCCAACGGCTTCTCCGAGCTCAACGACGCCGAGGATCAGGCCGAGCGTTTCCGCCAGCAGGTCGCCGAGAAAGACGCGGGCGACGATGAAGCCATGCACTACGATGCCGATTATGTGCGCGCCCTGGAGTATGGCCTGCCACCGACCGCTGGCGAGGGCATCGGCATCGACCGCCTGGTGATGTTGCTGACCGACTCGCCCTCGATCCGCGACGTGCTGCTGTTTCCGCACATGCGGCCGGAGTAGGACGCGCCGGCCGATGCCGTTTCTGCTTCTGCTGTCGCTTCTGATCGCGGTGATGATTCTGCCGCAGTGGTGGATCCAACATGTGCTCGCGCGCCATCACCGCAAGCCCGAGGACAACTTCCCCGGCACCGGCGGTGAATTCGCCCGTCACCTGCTCGATCGCTTCGGCCTCGACGAGGTCAAGGTCGAAGCCACCGACAAAGGCGACCACTACGACCCCGAGGCGCGCGCGGTGCGTCTCACCGGGGACAAGCTCGACGGCAAGACCCTGACCTCGATCACCGTCGCCGCGCACGAGACCGGCCATGCCCTGCAACATGCCGGCGGCGATCCCCTGTTCCTGTGGCGGCTGCGCCTTGCCGGACTCGCGCAGTGGGCCGCGCGCATTGGCGGCGTGTTGCTCTACGGCGCGCCGCTGATCGCGCTCCTCACGCGCGCGCCGTCCGCCGGCCTGATCTCCGCCATCGGCGCCTTCCTGATGATGGGCGTCGGCGTCATCGTGCAACTCGTCACCCTGCCGGTCGAACTCGATGCCAGCTTCAACAAGGCCCTGCCGCTGCTAAAGGCCGGCTACCTGACACCGGAACAGCACAAAGGCGCCGAACAGGTGCTGAAGGCCGCCGCCTGGACCTATGTCGCCGCCGCGCTCGCCAGCCTGCTCAACGTTTGGCGCTGGTTGCGGCTGCTGCGCCGTTGAGCGGTGGGATATGGTAGGCTGGCAGGGTTCCATCCCGCCTGATCGAGACCCATGATCGAGATCCTTCAACAAGACATCACCCGTCTGTCGATCGATGCCATCGTCAACGCGGCCAACGAATCCCTGCTTGGCGGAGGCGGCGTCGACGGCGCCATCCACCGCGCCGCCGGGCCACGCCTGCTCGAAGCCTGCCGCAAGATCGGTGGTTGCCCCACCGGCGAGGCGCGGATCACGCCGGGGTTCGATCTGCCGGCGCGCTGGGTCATCCACACCGTCGGCCCGGTCTGGCGGGGCGGCGGCCATGGCGAGGCCAAACTGCTCGACAGCGCCTATCGCAACAGCCTGCGTCTGGCGCGCGAGCAGGGCGCGCGCGGGATCGCCTTCCCCGCCATCAGCACCGGCGTCTATGGGTACCCGAAGGATCAGGCGACGCGCATCGCATTGCGCGCGATGCGCGATTTCGAGCCCGAATTCGAGCGGATCGTCGCCTGCTGCTTCTCCGCCGCGGATGCCGCGCTGTACCGCGGGTTGCTCGAAGGGGAGGGCGCATGAAGCTCCTCGACCGCATGCCGTTGGGTGGGCTCTTGCTTGCCGCGTTGACGCTCGGACTCGCGCCATTCGTGCCGGAACCGCACATCTGGCAGAAGCTGACCATGCTGGCGGAGGGGCGTCTGCATCGTTTCATCGATGTTTTCGATCTGTTTCTGCACGGCACCCCCTGGGGATTGCTCGCGCTCAAGCTCGGCCGGATTGCCTGGTTGCGGGCCAGGGCGGGCTGACATGGAGTTCAATGACTTTCACCTGGATCCGCGTCTGCTCGCGGCGCTCGAGGCCATGGGTATTGACGCGCCCAACCCGGCGCAATGCGCGGCGATCCCGCCGGCGCTCGAAGGGCGTGACCTGGTGCTTTCGGCGGAAACCGGCAGCGGCAAGACCCTGGCCTACCTGGTGCCGCTGGTGCAGCGTCTGCTCGAAATCCCATCCCATGGCGAGGTTTGCGCCGTGATCCTGGCGCCGACGCGCGAGCTGGTGGCGCAGATCGACCGGCAGTTCCGCGCGCTGACTCGGGGCATGGGCCTGTTTGCCACGCGCATCACTGGCGGCATTCGGCGGAAAGCCCAACGCGAGTACCTGGAGCGGCGTCCGCAGTTGTTGATCGCAACCCCGGGCCGTCTGCTGGAACTGCTGGCGAGCGGTGAGGTCTCCCTGGCGCGGGCCGGGCTGGTGGTGCTCGATGAAGCCGATCGCCTGTTTGAACTCGGCCTGCGCGAACCGGTTGAGGCCGTGCTGGGCGCCACCCCGGCGGAT
>JALVEB010000135.1 GCA_027008705.1 Sedimenticola sp.
TCGACCAGGAACTCGCCGGCGCCCTGGTAAGCGCCCCGCCCAAGCAGCAAGCCAAAACCCACCGCATCTTTCTTCTGGCTCTCGACCAACAACGCGGGCAGGTACCCGGGCATGCCGCGGCCCAGCGAAACCGGTTTCACACGCACTGCGCGGAAACGCCCGAACAACAGACTGACGCCGACACGAACCATCTGGGCGCCACGCTGTTGCAACCAGCAGACGTAACCGAGCCGGGTCGTGTCTTTGTCATGCAGCAACAGAAGGTCACCCGCCTTGGGCGCAACCTCCACGTCACCCGGCGCTTCCAGACGCAAACCCAGCGAGCTGGCATCGATAAGCCGGCAACGTTGCAAGGAAAAGTTCCGCGGCGCGCGACAGCCAAATCCCACCGCCTCGGTCAGTTCGACCTCGCTCTCCAGCTCGAGCTCATCGTTCGACGCCTCGCCCGCCAGGAAATAGGTGACCGCGTCCAGCCCCCAGGCAGCCATTACCCAACCGCGCGCCGGCTTGCGTGGCTTGCGTCGCTCGGGAAGATCGCTCCACGCTTGATGCATCAGGCGATACAGGCGCTGGCGTGAATCGGCCACCAAACCGCCCCCCGCCGCGGAGAGTTTATCCAACTCCTGGCGGACATACTGGTTCAGGCGCCCGGTCGCAATCAGGCGACAACCCGCGGCGCGCTCGTCCACGCGCAGGTGCTGAAGCGCGCGCGGCAGTTGCGCCTGTCCCAACGAGAACAAAAAGCACGGGCCGGTTACCCGCGGGGCATCGCACGACTGAATCCGCACCAGTATCGCCGCGGATTCGAGAAACCGCCGCGCCATCCACAATTCGCTGCTCGTCAACCGCCACGGGTCCAGCAGACGGATCAACAAGATCTGCGCCAGGCGCATGTCGATGGTGATTCCGTCGTCCCCCTCGGCGGGCACCCCCACCGTCTTGATGGATTGGTCTTGCACCCCCTCCCGCTCGGCCAGGCGATAAATCTGAAAGATCTCCTTCCACAAGACCGGGTTGTCGCGCGCATGCTGCTCATAGAGAAACGACAACTGGTAGGAGAGCATCTCCAACGCACGCAGCAACGCCGAACGCCCCGCGCCCCGCCGCTTGCCCGTGTAACGACGCAGAATGACATGCTTGTAGGCGAAGCCCAGCTCCGCCGCGAGTTGGCGCATGGCCTCGAGAAAGCCCTCGCTCTTCCTCGTAACCTGACCCTCGGCCGGGACGCTCCCGCAATACGAGTCCAGCAAGGCATGAAACGCCTGCCGGTAAAGATCGGCCAATTCCTCGTGATGCAAAGGCTCCACCGGATGCCGATTGAGCCGGCACAAACCTTCCAACATCTGCTTCGCGGCCCGTCGTGGCGCGGCCAGCGCGAGCTGCTCGACGCGCTCGCGCAGTACATCGACATCGAGCAGCGTGCGCGGATCCTCGACCTCTTCCGGCGTTGGAACGGTCAACTTGAGCGACAATGACTTCCCCATACCTCGCATGTCCCTGGCGATGCGCGATCTCTTATCAGCCCTCCAAGTCGGTTCATCCATGGAACGAATCGCCCGAAGTGGCTGTCGATACCGATGATACCGAAGCCCGCGCTCAAGAGCACGCCCCGGTCGCCGATTTCAGCCAGACCAAGATACCCGGACACGGATCGATCGGGTAAACTAGCCGGATTCGGCAAGTGCGCGATCAGCCGACCTGAGACAACCTTCCCATTGCCACACTACCTTTTCCGCTTCGCGCAGAGAGAATATCCATGAAACACATCATCCGTCTCCCACTTCTTCTCGCACTGATGCTTCCCTTGTCGTTACCAGCGCAAACAGCCGACTTCACCCTCACCGGCCTCGATGGAAAAACCTACAGCCTGTCCGACTACCGCGGAAAATGGGTTCTGGTGAATTACTGGGCCACCTGGTGCCCACCATGCCGCGAGGAACTGCCCGAGCTGGAGGTCTTCTACAGCAATCACAAAGACAAGGACGCGGTGGTATTGGGCATCGCGCTGGAAGACATCAGTGACGAACGCCTGAAGGCCTTCGTCGATGAACAATTCCTCTCCTACCCCATCATCAAGGTGTCGCCAGACCGGAAACCGCCGCTCGGCACCGTGCCCGGGTTGCCAACCTCTTATCTCGTGAACCCCGAAGGCAAGATCGTCGCCAAACAGGTCGGCGCGCTCACTCGCGAGGCGCTGGAATCCTTTATCGAAACCCATAACGCCAAGCAATCCACCCCCAAAGCCGCAAAGGCCGACTGAACATGACACGCGCGCTGCCGCTGCTGGCCCTGCTGCTTTCGGTCGCCGCGCATGCCGCCGCGGTGACCGGCGCCGAGCGGTTCTTCGACCAGACCCTCGGCGATTTCAGCGAGGAACTGGAGAACGCCCGCGAACAGGGCAAGCAAGGTATCCTGATCATGTTCGAGATGGAGGAATGCCCGTTCTGCCATCGCATGAAAACCCAGGTCCTGAACCGACCCGAGGTGCAAGACTACTTCCACCGTCACTTCCTGATCTTTCCGGTGGATATCGAAGGCGATGTCGACATGATCGATTTCAAGGGCCGCGAGGTCACCCAAAAGGCCTTCGCGTTTCGCCAATACCGGGTGCGCGCAACGCCGGTGTTCGCTTTCTTCGATCTCGATGGCAAGCTGATCACGCGCTACACCGGAGCCACCCGTGACGCCGAAGAGTTCCTGCTGCTCGGACGTTATGTGGTCGAGGGCGCCCACCACAAGATGCCGTTCTCGCGCTACCGGCGCGCCCATCGCGCGCGACGATGATCGATCCACTGCCGACCCCGCTGCGTGAACGCCGCGCGGCGATGGAGGCGCTGTTGCGCGAGCAGATCCGCGCGCAAGGCCCGTTGCCGTTCGACCGCTTCATGGAGCTGGCATTGTATGCACCTGGGCTGGGTTACTATCGCGGCGGCCTGCACAAGTTCGGCGCGGCCGGGGATTTCACCACCGCTCCGGAGCTGAGTCCGCTGTTCGCGGGCTGTATCGCCCGCTACTGCGCCCATATACTCGATGCCGACGGCGAACTGATCGAGTTCGGCGGCGGCTCGGGACGCCTTGCCGCCGACCTGCTGCCGGCGCTGGACGCGCTCGGCGCCCTGCCCGCGCGATATACCCTGATCGAGCTCTCCGCCGAGCTGCGCGCGCGCCAGCGTGAAACCCTGGAGCGACTGGCGCCGGAGTATCTCTCCCGGGTCGCCTGGTCCGATGCCCCGCCCACCCGCCACCAGGGCGTCATTCTCGCCAACGAGGTGCTCGATGCCATGCCGGTGAGCCGCTTTCGCGTCGCCGGCGACGAACGCCTGGAAGAGCATTTCATCGATCGGCAAGAGGACCGCTTGGTCGGACGCTGGCTGCCTGTCCGCAGTCCCGGGCTGGAAGCCTTCATTCGCGCGCATGTACCGCTCGAGACCCTGCCCCGGGGTTATCAGTCCGAGATCTGCCCGCGCGCGGCGGCATGGATCGAGGCACTGGCGGAAATACCGGGTAAGCGCCTGGTACTGTTGATCGACTACGGCTACCCGGCCCGCGAATACTACCTGCCGGAACGCGACCGGGGCACCCTGATGTGTCATTTCCAGCATCGCGCGCACCCCGACCCGCTGGCCCATCCCGGCATTCAGGATATCACCGCGCATGTCGATTTCAGTCTGATCGCGCGCAGCGCCGAGGCGCGCGGCCTGCGGCTCGCCGGCTACACCCACCAGGCGGGCTTCCTGCTCGCCAACGGCCTGGACGCACAGCTTGCCGGGTTGGACCCCGAGGATACAGAAAACTGGCTGCGCGCGGTGCAGGCCGCCAAGACCCTGACCCTGCCCAGCGGCATGGGCGAGCGCTTCGGCGTGATGGCGCTGCAACGCGGCATCGGCGGGAACCGCCTGCCACCACTGGGACTGCGTGATCTGCGCGCCCGACTATGACTCGCGCCGCCGCAGAAAAGCCGGCAGCAGTTTGCGAAAACGGTTGTAACGCAGTCGCATGCGCTGCCCTTCCAGCTCCAGCGGCATGACCGCGTCGACCGGCGTCGGATCGATGCCGAGCCGGTTCAGACCGTTGCTCTCGCACAGGCTGGGCTTGCGCAACGAGGCATAGTTGTCGAGCGTGAACGGCTTGCCCGGCATCCAACCCAGCACACGCGCCTGGAAACGCGACACGCCATCGCCAAGCCCGATAATGGGCTTCTCGATATGCAGATGCCGCGCGGTATAGTCGACCACCTCGCGCAGAGTCATCGCTTCCGGCCCGCACAGTTCATAGATTTCACCGGCGCAGTGCGGGTCGCGCAGCGCACGCGCGAAGGCCTCGGCGACATCGCCGACATAGACCGGCGCGAAACGTGCCCCGGGACAAGCCAACGGCAAAAAACCGGGCAGACGCAGCAGGCCCGCGAAGCGGTTGAAGAAGTGGTCGTCCGGACCGAAGATCACCGAAGGGCGAAAGATCGTCACGCCGAGTTCCGCGCCGGCGTTCGTTGTCACCGCGCGCTCGGCGCGCCCCTTGGATCGCAGATATTCACTCGGCCCGTCGGGGTCGGCATTCAACGCGCTCATATGCAGCAGACGGCGCGCGCCGGCGTCGCGCGCGCTTTGCGCCGCCACCGTCGCGATACCCACATGAACCGTTTCGAATCGCCCGCCCAGGCCGCTGTTGAGGATCCCGACCAGGTTGATCACCGCGTCATGCCCCTCGAACAACTGGGTCAACTCACGCCGATCGAAGCTCGACACCCCGGCGACGCGCACGCCGCCGAGTTGCAGCTCGCGGTGACGGTGCGGACGCCGTGTCGCCACGGTGCAACGCAGACCGGCGGCGCGCAGGCGGTTGACCAAGTGACCACCGACAAAACCACTGCCGCCGAGGATACAAACCGATTCGATTTTCATGAGGATCTACTTCCCACTCTCTTCGTCACGCATGCGCTGACAAAACCCACGCTCGTCCGGATGCTCGACCGCATCGCAGATCGCGGAGACAAAGGCATTGAGCTCATCGCTCTCCAGACACCGGCTGATCTTCAAAAGCAAGGCCGGATCGACATGCGCATAGACCCGGCGACCGTCGTTCAGCTCCAGGGTCACGCCGGCCGCGGCGAACTCGCCCGCCTGCCCGGCGCAGTCCGCCTCGACAAGCTCGCGGTCAGCGTCCATCAACTCGTCATAGAACGTCTCGATGCGATCGGCCAGCGGCTCGTCCAAATCCTCCGGCACCGCCACCAGCCAGGCTTCCCCGTCGTTTTCGATGTCCGGCGCGATCGCCAGCGCACGCAAACGCGCGACGAAACGATCACAAGTGGACCGGGTGAAGAAGATATATTCGAGCACAGCCATGCCTCGTAAAAACGTCGGGGATTCTACACCGAATCGGCTATCCGGCGATACGTCGCGCTGGCGTGATGAACAGCAACGCCAAACTGCCCAGGACGCCGAGACCGAACAGCCAGCCAGCGACCGCATAGAGCAGGCGGCGGGAACGATTGGCCTTGTCGACCACCTCGAAACGTCGCACGAAGACGGTCTCGCAAGCCCCACTGCCGCGATCCTCGCGGGTGGTGCTGGTGCCGCGATGAAACCCGTTGGCGGGATTCGCGTACTCGGCCAATTCTCCCGACAAACGGATCCGATCCCCCGGCTCGGCGGCGAGGATCGCCTCGGCGATGAACTCGTCGTCGGTCAGCAGATGGTTGTTGGAAAGCTGGTTCGGATGAAACCGCCGGCCGGTCGCGGCATCCGGCCAATAGGCCCGGCAGGTCCAACTGTCGTTCTTGAATTCCATATCGCGATAGACGCCATTCTTGATATTTTCGCCCCAGATCACGCATAGATCCCGCACGTTCAGAAAATCCCGCCATTTGTCATGATGCCAGATATCGCCCAGGGCATCAGCGTTGTGCGCGCTGACGACAACGCCTTCGAGGACATAGGAGAAGCGCGGCGTGACCAGGTAGCGTTCCCCCGCCGCAGTGGTCTCGAACGGGGACAGGCGGGTCGCCGCCTGCCGCGGCGCGGCAGGCACCTCCCCAGCATAATAGGCCGGCGGTGGGAGGCGATCCTTGGTGAAATACAGCCCCACCAACCCAAACAGACCAAGCATGGTCAGCCAATGAGCAAACCGTTCGATCGCAACCAAGCCCTTCATCACGCGCGCCCGTGACAACCCTCAAGACGAACAGGATACCTCGATCCGGCCGGCCCATGCCGGTGGTCGCGCCGCATAGTCCTCCCTCTCCGGCTGTTCGTCGAACGGCCGGGCGAGCAGCGCGCGCAGGCGCTCGATCTCACGGAAATCGCCGCCGCGCGCCGACTCGATCGCCTGCTCGGCCAAGTAATTGCGCAAGATGTATTTGGGATTCACCTGATCCATCGCGCGCCGACGCAAGGCGTCGTCACTGTTTTCCGCGCGCAACCGCTCACGGTAGGATGCCGCCCAAACGGCGAAGGCCGCGGGGTCGGCGAACTCAGCGGCGGCCTCGCTTCGCTCAGGCGCTTCGTCACGACTCGAAAAACGCCCGAGCGCGCGAAAGAAACGGGTGTAATCGACCTGCTGTTCCGCCAACAGGCGCAGCAGCCCGGCGAACAGCCGGGGGTCGCCTCGATCCTCGCGCATCAGACCCAGCTTCTCGCGCGCGCCCCGTACATAGGTCGCCATAAAGGCCGACTCGAACTCCGCCAACGCCTCGTTGGCCAGCGCCGCGGCGGCCTCGCCGTCCTCCGGATGCAACAACGGCAGCATCGCCTGCGCCAGGCAACTCAGATTCCACAACGCGATACGCGGCTGCTGATCGAAGGCGTAACGCCCCTGGTAGTCGGAATGATTGCAGATGAAATCCGGCTGATAGCGATCGAGGAAACCGAAGGGGCCGTAGTCCAGCGTCAAACCCAGCACCGACAGGTTATCGGTATTCATCACACCGTGGGCGAAGCCCACCAACTGCCAGCGCGCGATCAACCGCGCGGTGCTCACGACGATCTCGCGCAGCAACTCATGGTACGGGTTGCGATACCCCGCCACCTGCTGAAAATGATGAGCCAGCAACCAGTTGGCCAACTCCCACAGGGCGCGGTAATCGCCGGCATGGTAGAAATATTCGAAGGTGCCGAAGCGGACATGGGTCGGAGCCAGGCGGGTCAACACTGCGGCGGTCTCGATCTGCTCGCGGTAGACCTCTTCCCTGCCGCCGACGATGCACATCGCGCGCGTGGTCGGAATGCCCAGCCCGTGCATGGCTTCGCTGCACAGGTACTCCCGGATCGTCGAGCGCAGCACCGCGCGACCGTCGCCGTCGCGGGAGAACGGGGTACGCCCGGCGCCTTTCAGCTGCACTTCCCAGCGGTCGCCGCGCCGGTTGGTCGCCTCGCCGAGCAGGATCGCGCGACCATCGCCAAGACGTGGCACATAGTGGCCGAACTGGTGGCCGGCGTAGCACATCGCCACCGGCTCCGCGCCGGGCAATGGCCGATTGCCGGCAAAGGCTTCGACGAAAGCCGGGGCCTCCACCACCTCAAGCGGAAGATCGAGCAGCCCAAGCGCCGCGGGATTGAAGGCAACCAGCTCGGGCGCCGGCAGGGGCGTCGGCGTCACCCGCTCGAAGAAGGCTTCCGGCAGCCGCAGGTAGCTATTGGTGAAATCGCTAATCATGCCGCCATGCTGCGGCTCCCGCCCCCACTTGGCAACCCTGCATGCAGCGCGGATAGCCGTTTTTCGGGAGTCCGCCTCAGCCGCCCGCCAGCAACGCCATCACCTTGCGCCAACCGGCCTCGGCCACGGGACCGGCGCGCCGGAAGACCTCGGCCAGTTGAGCGCGCTGCTCGCCGGTCAGGGCCTCTTCCAGCCGCCGCCCTTGCGCGCTCAAAGACAGGCGCTTGACGCGCCGGTCCGCGTCATCACGCCGGGTCTCGATATAGCCGTCGGCGATCAATCGACGCAAAGGCCGGTTCAGATACTGCTTGCTGACCCTCATGATGCCCAGCAGCTCGTTGACCGCGCATCCTTGGTTGCGCGCAACGAAATACAAGATACGGTGATGCACGCGGGAATAGCCCAGGGGCGCGAGCCGCTGGTCCGGGTGCGCGGTAATCGCGCGAAAACCGAAATGCAAGGCTTCCAGCGCCTGGTTCAGATCATGCTCCCGGCGTTTTGGATCATTTTGGTCAACCATATTGACATTCTAACCCCCGACGGGTGAAGATACGACACGTCAACCTCATTGACCTACCAAGGGAGAATCAGGATGAACCAAGGCGTTTGCTGGCTGGACGGCGAGATCCAAGCGCTGTCACACGCGCGCATCCCCGTCACCGATCACGGTCTGCTCTATGGCGACGGGGTATTCGAAGGCATCCGTTTTCATGCCGGCCGACCGTTTCTTCTCGACGCCCACCTACGCCGCCTGCGGCGCTCGGCGCGGGCCATCGCGCTGGCCTGCCCGTGGTCCGACGAGGAACTCGAGGAAAGCGTGCGTCGACTGATCGCCGCATTCGATGGCGCGGACGGCTATCTCCGGCTGATCGTCACGCGCGGCGACGGGCCGCTGGGCATCGACCCCACCCCCTGCGCCACCCCGCGACTGATCATCATCGCCAGTCACCTGGAGATGATCGGCCATGCCACGCGCGCCGGCGGCGCGCGGCTGATCATCGCAGCGACCCGACGCCTGCCATCCGACGGCCTCGATCCGCGGATAAAAAGCCTGAACTACCTGAATCACATCCTTGCGCGCATCGAGGCCAATACCGCCGGTGCCGACGAGGCGGTCCTGCTGAACCGCGCCGGACGGGTCGCGGAAGGCACCGCCGACAACCTGTTCATCGTGCGCGACGGCGTATTGATGACGCCGCCCCCGAGCGAAGGCGCGCTGGCCGGCATCACCCGCGAGCTGGTTATCGACCTGGCGCGTGAGCTGAACATCGAAACCCGGGAATGCGCGCTCGCCCCCTACGACCTGCATACCGCGGACGAATGCTTTCTGACCGGCACCGGCGCCGAGCTGTTCCCGGTGCGCGAGATCGATGGACGAGCGCTCCCGGCCTGTCCCGGCCCGGTTTTCGAGAGCTGCAATGACGCCTACCGCAAGGCCATCGAAAACGCCTGCCAGGAGCATCCCGCATGAACCAGCGAAATCCCCCGATCATGAACCTGGCCGACGCCCCGCTGGAGGATTGGCGTCACGGCGAACGCTACGCCGCGCGTCTGTTCCAGATCGGCCGCGCGCTCGGCGCGCGGAAGCTGGGCTGCCGGCTGGTCGAGCTCCCACCCGGCAAGGTCGCCTGGCCGATGCATGCCCATCTGGTCAATGAAGAGTTGTTCGTGATCCTCGAAGGCCGGGGCACGCTGCGCCTGGGCGACGACCGCCATGCGCTGCGCTCCGGCGACGTGATCGCGATCCCGCCCGGCCCCGGGAGCGCGCATCAGATCGTCAACGACAGCGAGACCGATCTGCGCTACCTGTGTCTCAGCACGATGGAGGAACCGGACATCGTCGAGATGCCGGATTCCGGCAAGATCGGCATCCTCGCCGGCAGCCCGCCTGGCGGCGACAAGGCGCGGCGCACGCTGACGCTGTACCTGCCCAAGGCCAGCGCGGTCGATTACTGGCAAGGAGAAGGAGGAGATGGGTGACAGCGCCAGCTTGGCTGACAACAGGGAAACCAACTGGCGCCTCCCCATTTAAGAGGTTGAAAACAAAAGGAAAGATGGACCAAAGATAAAGAATCGGAGTTTTCGATGAGGTAAAATGGAGGTACACACAAACCCTTGAACCCCAAGGAAAACTCCGATGACACAAGATGCCGGAGAACGCGCCAAATGGAAAGTCCGTCTGAGCAACTGGGTGGATGCCTTGCTTGCCCTGATCAAGCGGCCGGTCAGGAAGCTCATCCTGGAGACGACCTTCGGCATTCTCACCAGCGGCACGCTCAAGCAGTCGGAGATCGCCCGATCGCTCAAGGAGCCCTGTCGGCTGCACCACACCCAGAAAC
>JALVEB010000136.1 GCA_027008705.1 Sedimenticola sp.
CTGCCGGAAACAGGTAAGCTGTCATTCGATGAACCCCGTTGAATCAAATCAATCCCGCCATGATAGCAGCCCGCAAGCAGTTACCGCCAACGCTCGTCCCCTGTGACCATCACCTTACACTCAGGCCAAGATAGCCATTCAAAATCAACCGCTTGAAAAAACAGCCAACCCAGAAAATGCATGAATTGCACGCGCTCTCGCTTGTTTCCCGTTCCCACCAAGAAATCTTCTTCATTTGCCCATAATCCCTGATACGGGACGCCTTCAGAAACCTCCTTGTACCCCTCCTCCTACGCGATCATCACGTGAACCCAACAATTTCGTAGGTATTCGGCCTCCCCGTACCTCTCGAAAGGCAGGGCAATCGGGCTTAATTTCGATGGATATTCCCTGTTTTCAAAGGTTTATCGCTGTCGCCCGATCCAGCATGGTGGATCGGACCCATGTCCCTATGGCAATAAACCGCTGTAGGCCGGTTCAGGTACCGCGGAACTGGCTGCGGCGGCGCCGCGCAATTGCGCCGCTGCCCGATCCGCTACGCTTAATCGGGCCTACGCTTTGCCTGGTGAATATCATTTACGCTGGTTGGCTGGGTGGTGACCGTATTTCCACACTAAGCCGGACAAACTCCTGGAAACCCGGCACATCGGAAAGACCTGCCGAAGTATCGGGTTCCATGGGTTCAGAGCACAGGCTCGGCAATCAAATCGTGATCACTGGCATCAAGGATCCTGACCTTGACGAAATCGCCAACCGTCAAATCCCATTCGTTGGCGATCAAGACCTTGCCATCGATCTCCGGCGCATCCCAGGGGCCGCGCGCGATGATCCAGTCATCACGCAGCGCATCGACCAGTACGATCGCAAGCTCGCCGATACGTTCCCGCAAACGCTCCCGACTGATCTCCGCCTGCGCCGCCATGAAGCGCCGCAAACGATCCTGGCGCACTTCGTCCGGCACCGCACCGGGCAATGCATTGGCCGCGGCTCCCTCGACCGGCGAGTAGACGAACGCGCCGACGCGATCCAGGCGGGCCGCGCGCAGGAAATCCAGCAGTTCCTCGAATTCCGCTTCGGTTTCCCCCGGGAAACCGACGATGAAGGTGCTGCGCAGCACCAGTTCCGGGCATTCCTTGCGCCAGCGCTCGATGCGCGCAAGAGTCCGATCGGCGGCCGCCGGCCGGCGCATCGCCTTCAGTATGGCCGGGCTGGCATGCTGTAACGGCATATCCAGATATGGGAGGATCCCGCCTTCGGCCATCAAGGGGATCAACTCGTCGACATGTGGATAGGGATAGACGTAGTGCAAACGGATCCATGCCGGCAGATCGGCCAAGGCGCGCGCCAGATCGGTCATTCGCGCGCGCACCAGGCGTCCGCGCCACAGATCGGCCCGATAACGCAGATCGGTGCCATAGGCGCTGGTATCCTGTGACACGACGAGCAGTTCCCGCACGCCGCTTTCGACCAGCCGTTCGGCCTCGAGGAGCACCTCGCCAACCGGACGACTGACCAAGTCGCCGCGCAACGCCGGAATGATGCAAAAGCTGCATCGATGGTTGCAGCCCTCGGAGATCTTGAGATAAGCATAGTGACGGGGCGTGAGCTTGATACCCTGGGGTGGCAGCAGATCCAGGAAGGGATCATGGGGCGGCGGCAGATGGCGATGCACCTGCGCCATGACCTCTTCATAAGCATGGGGTCCGGAGACCGCCAACACCTCCGGACAACGCTCGCTGATCCGCTCCGGCCGCGCGCCAAGGCAGCCGGTCACGATCACGCGACCGTTCTCCGCCACCGCCTCCGCGATCGCCTCCAACGATTCCTCTACCGCGGCATCGATGAATCCGCAGGTATTCACGACGACCAGGTCGGCATCGTCATAGCGAGCGCTGGTTTCATAGCCTTCCGCGCGCAACTGGGTCAGAATGCGTTCCGAATCGACCAGGGCCTTAGGGCACCCCAGGCTGATGAAACCGATCTTCGCGGATCGCGCCATGCTTCAGTGCTCCAGTTGAAACAGCGCCGAACGGAAACGCGTCAAGACCTTCTCCTGCTCGCCGAGCAGCGTGAAGAGAGCCAACATGCAGCGCCTCGCCAGGTCCTCGCGATAATCCGCCCTGTGCCGAGCCAGATACAGGAACTCTTCCAGCGCTTCTTCGTAGCGATCCAGCACCACCAGCCGGCTCGCCAACTGGAAGCGAAGGTCGGGATCATCCGTGTCCGCCAGCCGCTCCCGCAATGCATCCGGATCCGCGTCCGCGGTTCCGGCTCGAATGATGCTCAGGTGCGCATGCAAGCTCCGCAGCGCTTCGTTTTCCCGCAAGCCATCGGGCAAGGCATCGAGGATCGCGGCGGCATCGTCATGGCGTCCCTCGCGCATCAGCAGCTTGACCATCAATTCAGGATAACGCGGTACTTCGGGCGACTGAACCGCCGCCTCCGCAAGCTCGGCCAACGCCCACTCCAGCTTGCCGGACTGCCAGTACCGCAAGGCCTGCCCGATGAGCGGATCGGCATCGCCGCCAAGGTGGCGTTCGAAGATGCGGGGATAGTCCGCTTCGGGCTGTACCCCGTGATAGGATTCGATTTCGCGCCCCTGCCGAAAGAGCTTGAACAATGGCAGACTGCGAATATTCAGACGCCGCGCCAGCTCGGGATGGTCGTCGGTGTTGATC
>JALVEB010000137.1 GCA_027008705.1 Sedimenticola sp.
GCTCGATGGCATCGACGAGGGAGTGGAGGTAAGCCGGCGTCACTTACCTGTGGTGCGGCGCCTGTTGAAGGCGCGTCAGCGGTGATTTGTCGTCCTGCCGGGTGCGATGCCGGGGTATACTCGTCGCCCATGAGTTTTCGGATTTTCGAGATCGTTCCTAGCGCCGGTGGGCCCGGCGTGGATGGGGGCCATAGCCCTTCTATGGCGGGTTTCCACAACGACGCCCACGAAAGCAAGGGGCGGTCGCAGTGGCCGAAAAAACTCATGGGCGACGAGTATATGTCTTCTGGTTTGAATTCCATAGGTAAGGCAGGGGGTTAACGCTGGGATGGGTATTCGTCGTCATATTGCGATTACCTTTGTTTCCAAGTATCTGGAGATGGGCTTGGGGCTTCTTGGTAGCGTCGTTCTCGCCCGCCTGCTGACGCCCGAGGATTTCGGCATCTACAGTATCGCCGCGTCGATTGTCTTGATCGGTTATCTGTTTCGCAACTTTGGCGTTGGCCAGATGATCGTGCAGGCGGACAAGCTTACCGATGATCTGTTGCGCGCGGCTTTTGCCCTGACATTGGCGATTTCCTGGGGGATTGGTCTGCTGCTCGCATTGATAGCGCCTTGGGCAGGCGATTTCTATGCCAGCCCGGGAGTGACGCAGGTTCTCTATTTTCTTGCGCTCAATTTTGTTTTGCTGCCCTTCGGCGCGGTAAGTGATGCGGTGCTGCGGCGGCGCATGGCGTTCGATAAACTGGCGGTGATCAGCGTCGCTTCGAGTCTTGTTGGAGTCGTCGTCGGCATTGGTTCGGCTTGGCTCGGCGCCCGCTACCTGGCGATTGCCTGGTCCGGGAATGCCAGTACCTTGACGACGATTCTGCTGACCTTGGTCTATCGCCCCAAAGGCCTGCCATGGAAACCCGGCCTGCGTGGCATGCGCGAAGTATTCCGTTTCGGCATGAAGGTCGGCACCATGGATATGGTCAATAAGGGCAGCGATTCATTGAGCGAGATGTTGATCGGGAAGGCTCATGGCTTGCACCAGCTGGGTATTTACTCGCGCGCCTATGGCGCCTTCATGCTTTTTGAATACGCTTTTATCGAGGGGATCCGCCCGGTGGTGCTGCCCTATCTGTCCGAGGCGCGGCGCGGGGAAGGGAATCTCGGCGTAATCTATCTTCGAATCGTCAACTATGCCGCGATCTTTATGTTGCCGTTCTTTGCTTATCTGGCGATTGCCGCTCCCGAGGTGATGCGCGTGCTTTATGGCGCACAATGGGATGCATCAGTACCCTTGTTGCGATTGATGTGCGGCGCGGGCGCGCTGCTGTCGGTTACGATCTTCTTCGATCAACTGCTGATTGCGCGAGGACGTCCCGGCCAAGCGTTGTTCTACCAATCGATGGGGCAGGCGGCTCGGCTGACGGCGCTGCTGTTTCTGTTGAGTGGTAATCTGCTTGCCGTGGCCATGGCGGTGTTGGTGGGGGCCGCCGTCAAGGCGATGCTGGTGGTCCGACTGGCGAGACAACATTTTGCACTGAATATTGGTCAATTCGCGCGCGAAATCCTGCCGGCTGTGGGCGTTGCGATTGTCGTAGGCGCGGCGGTAGCGGTTTCTTCGCGGTGGTTGACAGGTTTTTCCAGCGAACTATTGCGGTTTGTCGGATTGAGTCTGGTTGCGTTGATATCCTGGTTGACAATGCTCTTTGCCTTGCGGCATCCCTTGTCGGTGGAGATGCGGCGCTGGATGCCAGTGGGAAGATCCTGATGCTTTTTGTCTTGGTTTGTGACTTGCCGGTTACAGGAATGGCGAGCTGGCTTCAGAGTCTTGATTTATGGCGATGGATGCCATCGCTGAGCCGCATCTGTTCCTCGGGCAACCCGCAGAATGCGAGGATGGCTCGCTGCCCTTCCCGGCTGCTGAGGTGGGAGATGTCGAAGATCCGGAAATGGTCTGGATGGCGTTTCTCGGTCTGCTCCGCCACCTCATAATACCAGTCCCAGTACTTCTCGATCGCTTCGCGCTTGCTGTCGGCCTCGAAGCTGGGGAAGGTGTTGTCCCACACTGGGTTGGGTGCCCATTCGGTGCCGTCGTGATCCTGCCAGAAGTTCCATGAATCATGGTAGGGGGTGCGGGTCAGCCAGGATTTGATGCGGTCGGCCCAACGCAAGGAGCGCCAGCGCGGGATGCGGGATTTCTTCATCCAGCTGTCGACGGTGGCCTGCTTGTCGCGCTTGATGCAGACGAACTTCACCTCGGGATTGATCGCCAGGATGTCATCGACATAGGTCAGGTAGTAGTAGGCGATATCTCCCATGATCTTCGGGTTGGTGTCTCGCGCCAACAGCTCGTTATAGGTGTTGACCGACGGGATACGGGCATAGTCGACGGTCAGCAGGCGCTTGTCTCCGCCATCGATGATGCGTTGGAACTCATTGATCGTGTTGAGCACGGATTGCGGGTTGACCGCGTGCGCCGCGCAGGTGGGATTGAGTTCGTGGAAACAGACGGCATCGGGCTGCGCGTTGATCAGTGCGGCCATCGATGCGGTGCCGGTGCGGCCGGAGCCGAGTCCGATGATGATCATGTGGAATCCTTTTGTGGTCCGAGTGCTTTGGCGCCCAACCAAGTGGTATAGGCCAGCCATTTGAAAGTGAAACCGATGCCCAATGCCTCGCGCGCATAGCCGGCGGCGGCGGTGTAACGACCTTCCCGCGCGAGGATTTCACTGATGCGCTTCAATGCGTTGGCCTTGCTTTCGCGCCCGTGTATCCGTACCGCCGCATGCTTCGCCATCAGCCGCGCCTTGTCGAGCAGGTAGAGCTGGTACAGCAGTTTCTGGAAGTCGTTGACCGCGGTCGACATATTGTCCTGGCGGCTTTGATCGGGCACATTGTGTTGGGATACCACAAGGGGAATGTGCACGATGGTGCGCGCGGCGTCGACGGTGCGCAAATAAAAATCGCGGTCGCATTCGTAACGGATGCCGTTGTCCATGCCACCGATCTCCAGGTACAAGGAGCGGCGCACGATACTGGTGTTCAGGTGTCCAAAGCCGGGGTGTCGCATCAGTTGTTCGACGCTGAGCGCGTAGGCCGGGGTGGCTTCGTCGATGCAGCGTGGCTGGATCCGGGGGTTGTCCAACAGACCGTCGAGCCAGACCGGATTGGCGATGCTGCCATCGGAACGAATGGCTTGCTGATTGCAGTAGATCGCGTCGATGGGCTCGTCCTGCTGGTCGATGAGTTGTTTGCAACGCGACAGATGCTGCGGATCGGTCCAGAAGTCGTCGTCGTCGAGGAAGGTGACATGAGTTCCGTTGGCCAGTTCGACACCGATATTGATGCCATAGCTCTGGCCGTGGCCGGTGGTGGTTTTTTCGAGGTCATGGACTTGAACACGATCGCCGAAATCACGCCCGATGGCTTGGTATGCCGCTTCGTTTTCACCGTCGGAGCCGTCGTTGATGACCCAGACCTCGACCGAGTCGTGATCCTGCATCAGAACGGACTCGATGGCTTTGCGCAACAGCGCCGGGCGGTTGCGTGATGGGATGATGACGGAAAAGTCCATGGGCGCGTCTCGTTTCAGCTGTGGGTTCGCAGCCACTCATTGGCGGCGGCAAAGGCGGCGCGTTGCGCTTCGTGGGTGGAAAAGGTATGTCCGGCCTCGGGAAGCTCGCGGCGGGTGATACGGCTTTCGGCGACCGTCTTCTGCCAGGCCTTGGAGGCCGCGACGGTTTCGTCGAATTCCCGCCCCATCAGGCTTTGGCCGCTGAGCAGCAGCAACATCTCTCCGTCGAAACGCTGCAAACCAATCCGCATCTTCTCGACGAAATCGGCCTCTTCCGGCCAAGCTTGAGTTGCGGCATCGTCATTGGGCGTGGGCGCCGAGTCATTATCCCCGCGTGCCTTGCGCACCGCACCGAGCAGTGACGAGGCAGCCTTCAACGGGTTCAGGCGGCCACTGAGCAATTTCAACCAGAATGACTTTTCGCGCAGCCGTTGCAGGTAGTAGTATTTGACCTGGATACGGGCTTCCGTCGCCTCGGTATGCGCCCAGGGATTGAGGGTGATGATGCGGCGCACGCGCGGATCCCGCCAAGCGTACATCAGGATCGAGGAGGCGGCGTTGCAACCGCCCCAGAGGACGACTTCCTCGATCCCGGGTTGTTGTTCGACGAGCAGGTCGATCGCCGCGCGCAGATCCTCGTCGATGTGTTCGAAACCGCGAAATGGGCCACCGCTGTCGCCCATGCCACGGTAGTCGAAGCGCAGCACCGCAATGCCCGCGTCGGCGAACTGGCGGGCCCAGGTCAGCAGTTGGCGGCAACAGCCGACGTGATACTGTGGGCCACCCGCCGCGATCATGACGATGCCGGTCCTCGGTGCGCTGGCCGGCGCGTGCAGGATGCCGAGCAAGGGTGACCCCTGGACATCGAACACCAGGGCTTTTTCCGTCGGCGTGTTCCGCTGAGGCTCTGTCATGGGCGGTTGATCCGTGTTTTCTTGTCGATACGAAGGGAGGTGGCCATGCTCAAGCGTCCGGACGGGCATCCTGGGTCAGCGCGGCAAGGGTCTTGTCGACCAGCTCTGGCGCAAGAAAACGTTCGTGCAACTGCCAGAAGGGCGGGCCGTTGAACGCTACCGGACGCGTATCGAGGCCGGCCTTTTGCCAGGCATCGATGCATTTGCGGCTGCCCATGCCGAGCTGGTTCTTGCCTTCGTCCACGCGCTCGAGCCAATCGACCCGGAGCCCGGAAAGGGCGGACGGCTCGGGCAGGCCGGCGTGGTCGATCGCGGCGGCGAGCGTGGGGGTGATGTAATAGCCGCCGATCTCCAGGGTTTCGCCCTGTTCCAGGCGTTCCCGCAGTTCCTTGGTGCTTTCCTGGCGACCGAAGGCCTCCAGTGAACTGGCGACGCGCAGGCGCAGATACTGGGTGAACATCTGCTTGCCGTTGATCACTGGCTGCCATAGCAAGACGCGAGCGACGCTTTCCCGATGGCGTTGGGCGGCTTGCATGACCTGTAGCGCGGCCAGGCGGGTACCCCACAGGCCGAGCGCGCCAGGCAGTTCCCCGAGCCACTCGATGCCGGTGTCGATATCGGCCTGCCAGCCTGACCAGTCGGCCTGCTCGAAAGCGCCTTCGCTGTCGCCACAGCCGTAGGGGTCGAGGATCAACGTGGCCCAGCCGGCCTGCGCCAGCGCCCGCGCGGCCTGGCCCAGCATCACGCGACAACGGTTGGATTCCTCGGCGAACGGCGGTATGCACAGCAGCTTGCCTTCTGTCTTGCCGATGGCGGGGAAGTAGAGTCCGAACAGGCGACCGCGGACGCCTTCGAGAAAACAGGCCTCGAAAGGCGTATCGACGAGCGCGTTCATCCGCCCATTTTTTCGGCGACGAATTCGGTCAGCGAACCGATGGTTGCGAAGACCTCGCCGGTAATCTCGTCGTCGTCGATCTCCACGCCCAGCTCTTCCTCGATGGCGGTAATCAGGCTGACCACCGCCACCGAGTCGAACTCGGGAATGGCGCCCACCACGGCGCTATCCTCCGTCAGCTCATCGGCCCGGTCTCCAAGTTGCAGTTGATGTCTGAACAGATCCTTGACGAAATCGAGGGCTTCGGACATGAGGTCTCCGTTTGCATGCTGATTCTGATTTTGGCGGGCGATTATAGTGCATTTGGCGATTGGCCATCCAGTCTGTCTGGTTTCACGATGTTCGCCAGGCTGGAGATGCAGCGTTCGATTCGCGCATAGCAAGCGGCATAGCGTTCGGCCGGCTGTCCGTAAGGGTCGGGAATCTCCGGGTCGCCGCCGTCGGGCGCCAGGCTTCCGAGCAGCGCCGCCTTGGTCAGAGCTTGCGGCGACAGCTCGCGGAGTCTTTCGAGGTGGCGGGTTTCCATCGCGAAGGTCAGGTCGGCCCAGTCGAGCAGTTGCTTATCGAGCACAGTAGACGAGGCTCCGCCGAGATCCACGCCCTGTTCCCGGGCGCAAGCCACCATGTTGGGGTCGGCGGGCCGCCCTTGCACCGGATGAAAGCCGGCGGATCGAACCTCGATATCGTCGCCTTCCAGTAGCCGGCGCGACAAGACTTCCGCCAGTGCGCTGCGGTTGATGTTGCCATGACATACGAAGAGAATCCGGCGCGCCGGTGCCAGGAGCCTGGCGATACGCCGGCGCTCCCTCGGGCTTGCGCGCCTTCTCTTGTCGAGCTGGTGACGCAGGCCGTCGGTAACCCGCCGAAGGTAGCCGCGAGCGATGCGATGGAGGTCGACCAGGCCGGGCCGGGGGTCGCGAAGGGATTGCACATCGAAACGATGGCCCGGGGTGAAGACAGCGAGCGCCTGCCCGAGCAGCCGGGTGGCGGGCGGGCGCTTGAACAGGCGGGGATCGCCGACTCCCCGGGCTACATGCTCGTACCAGGTCAGATCATCCGCGAGTTTGCGACAATGGATGCCGGTGCGGACCGTGGGGAGCCTGTCTTTGAGTGTGCCCTCGGTATAGAGCCGGTAGAGGAGCCAAGGGAAATCAGCGCCCGCGGCGACCGACAGGGGTAGCGATCCCCAGAAACGGCCATTGATCTCCATCAGCCAGAAACGGCCATCGCGAGGATCGCGCTTGAATTCGACCATCGCCACGCCGTGCCATCCGAGAGCGGCGATGAGCCGGGACGAGGCATCGAGCAGTGCGGGATCCACCGCCACGCTTTCGCGGTAACAGCTGCCCCCGCCGGACAAGGGGAGCTCGTGGATGCGGCGATGCTGGAACGCGAGCCGGATTTCCCCGTGCTCAGCGATCAGTTCGACCCCGACGCCTTCGCCGCGAACGTACTGCTGCAATAACAGAACGGTGCGTTCGAGCAGATTGCGACCTTTCTTGAGTAACTCGTCGCGATTGAATGCATAATCCACGCTCAGCTGCGCCAGTCCGCTGTCGATGCCACCAGAGATCGAAGACTGGGGCTTCAACACGACAGGGTATTCGATGTCTTCCGCCAGCTGTTCGAGTCGGGCGATATCCGTTACCAATTCCCGCGCGGGATAGGGTACGCCGAGCGACTCGGCCAGCTCCAGGGTCTGGGATTTGACCAGGACTCGTTCCAGCGCGGAACGAGGTGGGATCGGAATCTGTTCCGTCCATGCCGATCGTTCCGGATGGCGGGCGAGTACCACCAGGGTCCGCTCAGTGACGGGCAGGATCAGCCGATAGGTCTCGGAACGCAGTTGTTCCTGGATCCATTCGGCGAAAGATGCGGGTTCGCTCAGCGGATCGGGGTAGGTCAGGGTCTTGCGCGCGTGGCGCGTGTAGCTGGCGATTGGGCGTTCGCCGATGTTGTCGGCGTGGGCGAGATCCACCGGGATGCCCTTGCGGTTTAACGAACGCGTGACGGCAAGACTCGGTATCATGTCGCCATCCAACACCAGGACGGGGGTGGGTGCGTTCTTCATGAGCGGACCGTCGCCTGGAGGACGTTCCCGCGGATGAGCGTTGCATGCCCATCAGGACGGACGCGCCGCCATGACGTGCAGCAGCGCGCACATGGTCCTTGGGGCTGGCATGGCTGTGGATTTTGGGTTCCAATGAATTGGATGATTACGTTTCTATTCATGGCGATATGTATTCGTTTTGATGATTGCGATTTTTCAAGGTTTATTGTCGAAAATGTTCGATTGGATACTCGTCGCCCACGGGTTTTCAATTTTTCGAGGCCGTTTCTCACGTCTTTGGACCAAGCACGGAAACGAGTCATAACCCGGACTATGACGAGTTTCCGTAACGATGTCCAAGGATGCGAGAGGCGGCCGCAGTAAGCAATAATTCATGGGTGACGAGTATAAAATGCTGGTTTTCAGTTATCGAGTTTATATTCGACCTGTGTCGAGTTCTGTTTCGTTCTGTGATTTTGATGAAGTTTCTCTCTATAGGATAAAGGTTTCTTAGTGATGCGCTGTGATGGTTCTGTATCATGCAATGTCTGCGGGGGCAGTAGATGATTCGTCCTGAAGTTGTATATGCGTCTGGTTTTGGGGAAGTATCCTAGATGGAAAAACAGCGTGGTTTTCTGCTTGCTCGGGTGATTTCAGCTTTATGCCAGCCTGTTGTATATATTTTGATAGGTATATCGATACTTACATTTATATATCTTGACAATCAACTGAATGACAGTCCGTTTCAGCATGCTTACAGTGATGCATGGGAACATACGGCCGCATTGTCGGAGTTGATCGAGTCACCGCTTTATCCAAGGAATCCGCATCTGTCCACAAGCGCGCCATCGCCAAGATTTATGCCGCTCTATGTGGCTGCCGGGTGGCTTGGGCATATCTTACACATGGATGTGTTCACGCTATACCATGGCTTGTCCCTGTTCAACATCGTTTTGCTCTTGGTCGGGGTCTATCTCTTTGCCTCCGTGTACTTCAGGCATCGGGCCGCGCCCGTCGTTTTGTTGCTAAGCCTGCTGTTTGCGTGGGGAACCGGTATCATCTGGTCGAATTCGACCTCTTTTCGAGCGTTGCCTTCCGTCGCGGCCTATCCCTCGATGGCGGCGTTCGGTCTGACGTTGATCCTGTGGTATCTGGCCATACGCTTCCTGGAAGCACGGCGTGGCAGGCAAATCATCGGATGGTTTTTCCTGGCTTGGGGCGTATGTTCTCTGACACTTTTGATTCATGTCCTCACTGGAGCCGTGGCGCTGGGAGGCATGTTGTTATTGGCCCTGACCCGGCGGGACGCAGGCTGGCGTAACAGAATCTTGTTAGTCATGGTGATTCCCTGCGCGTTGTTGGCTGTTGAATCCTGGCCATATTACTCCACTTTTGAGGTGCTTGCGCATGGGAGCGGGCAGGGCAGCGCAATGGGGGAGGGTTTCGCCCGCTTTCAACGGCTTGTTCATGCCAATGCATTCTACCGGCCATGGAGTATATTATCCTCTCTTGGCGTGGCTTTGTTAGCGTACCCGTTAGCGTTGAAGTATCTTCGGGAGAGACGCTACCTGTTTGCGGTTGGCGGGCTATTGGGTTTGTCGGCAATCTATTTTCTCAATCTGTTCGTTTCGATCCCATTGGGTCATCGGGCATTGTTGTTTGCGGTCAGCTTCGGTCAGATATTGATCGCGGCATGGTTGATCGAAGTGCTGTTTTTTGGTCGCTCTTGCGAGGCGTTTTCCACCGCAGAGTTCTCGTCTCTGGTGAATGAAACTTCGGTGCGACGCCGACGTTTGGCGCTCATTCTTGCCGGCGCTTGCTTGCTTGCCGGCTTTGCCTTTGCCGCGAGGCAGGAATGGGTGTCGGCAAGAGAAGGGCGGCAGTTGGTGGATACCTATCGTCATCTCACGCGCAAGATGCGAGAAGGCGCCATTGTTTTAACGCCTCCGGAGACCGGTTGGCCTTTGCCAACCTTCGGAGGGAAAGTGACGGCTTTGTACCACCCGAACCCGCTCGTCGAGAGTGAGAAGAAGCGTCTTCAGGATACGCGTAGATTCTTTTCGCCTGATTCTACGGTGCGGGAACGGGAGCAGATTATTATGCGTTATTCTCCCAAGTATCTCTTGCTGAATCTTTCCCGATACAAAATGGCGAAAATCTATGAAAACGCATATTGTGGTAAATCCATGGTATTTGGAAACTATTTGTTCTGTGAGATTGCAAAGTGATCGTTTCTCCAGTGGAGATTGTGATGAATTCCGTCGGATGCTTCAGCCATTTCTCAGGGATTCCTCCAGTTCCATTTTTCTGACTTTTTCAAGGTTCATTTCCAAGAGCTGTCGATTGAAGGAGATCAGATCGGCAAC
>JALVEB010000138.1 GCA_027008705.1 Sedimenticola sp.
GTCGTCGAAATGACAGCGTAGCCGCTTTTCTGAAGTCGCGAGGATGGCCTTAAGGCGTTGTTCCGTAATGGTGGCAGCGCGCGCGAACAGTTGACGCAGCTGGGCGCGTTGCGAGGTGATGGCTTGTTTCGCCACTGCCCGGTCGATCGGCAGGCCGATTCGGGTCAGACTGTGATGTGGGTGCTCATCGGCCAGATCACGCCCTTGCGGGTCGAGCAACAGGCGGATCGAGGCCTGTTGGAGGTAGCGCCGCGCGCGTTGGTGGGCCGGACCCGCGCACTCGATGCCGTGGAGCAGTTCCAGGTAGCTGGCGCCGGGCGGCAATGTCGGGTGGCGGATGACGGCCAGCGCGGCGCTGCCGAAATCGCCGTCGGTGACCTGGTCGATGGCTTCGGCCGCCAGCGGATGATCCCAGGTCAGGAATTGGGTGTCTTCCCGCGCCAGCGCGGTGGCGCGGTCGTAGGTCAGCAACAGGTCGTCGTCGCCGATCGATGGAAAGGTGCCAGGCAGCGCATGGTTACTACGACGCGCTACCAGACGCCGGCTGGAGCGCTCCTCGCTTTCGATCCCAAACTGATCGAAGCATTGTTCGATAAAGACGGGCAGGGCGGAATCGCGATCGAGTCTTTCGATTTGTTCGATCAGTGGCGTGGTGACTTCGGCATCGAACGAGGCCAGCGCCAGCAGACGGTCGCGTCCGGAGCGCATGCGCTCGCGCAATATCTGGTGATGGGTGCGGGATTCGTCGAGCAGGGCGCGCCATGTCGCTTCGTCGCCATCGAGCGCGGCTTCGAGGCGGTCGCCGAGTTGTTCGCGCAATGCCGAGGCGGCTGGGTCGGGCTGTTCGAAGCAATGCGTGGCCTCGCGGTACCAGGTGAGCAGGCGCTGTTCGCGCCGGCTCGCCAGCGGCACATGGATGCGGATGGCCTCGCGTTGGCCGATGCGGTCGAGACGGCCGATGCGTTGTTCGAGCAGATCGGGACTCCCTGGCAGGTCGAACAAGATCAGGTGGTGGGCGAACTGGAAGTTGCGTCCTTCACTGCCGATCTCCGAGCACAGCAGGATCTCGGCGCCGGCCTCGGGATCGGCGAACCAGGCGGCGGCGCGATCGCGTTGGATCAGGCTCATGCCTTCGTGAAAGGCCGCGCAGCGGATGCCATGGCGTTGGCGCAGCTGGGTTTCGAGTCGTTCGGCCGTGCTCGCGCGGTGGCAGATCAGCAAGAGTTTGTGTGGTCGCAGCCGACGGATCTGTTCGAGCAACCAGACGACGCGGTCTTCTTCCCGGCTCGAAGCCAGTTCGTGCACCACCAGTTCCCGCTTCGGGAAGCCGGCGATGTGTTCGCGGGTGTTGCGAAACAACAGCCGCGAGGTGCCGTGGTGGTCGAGCAATTGGCGCGCGAGCTGGCGGGGCGGGCGTGTCGGGTCTTCGATACCGAGTTCGCGCAGGCGTGCGTTGTCGACGCTCTCGCCATTCAGCAGGGCTTCGATCAGGTCGGCGATGGGTTCGAAACGCGCCTCTTCGTCAAGAAAGTGATCGAGGTCACTGAAGCGCTCGGGGTCGAGCAGGCGCAGGCGCGCGAAATGGCCTTCGCGACCGAGCTGTTCTGGAGTCGCGGTCAGCAGCAGCACGGAATCGATGCGCTCGGCCAGTCTGGCGACGATGCGGTACTGCGGGCTGACCGATTCCGGCGACCAGTGCAGATGATGGGCTTCATCGACGATCAGCATGTCCCAACCGGCCTTCAGAGCTTGTTGCAGGCGTTGTTCGTTTCCGAGCAACAGCAGGCTGGCAAGCACCAACTGTGACTGGGAAAAGGGGTTTTCGTCGGAGCTGTCGGCCTCGATCGCGCGGCAGCGTTCCTCGTCGAAGATCGCGAAACGCAGGTTGAAGCGGCGCAGTAATTCCACCAGCCATTGGTGGAGCAGGCTGTCCGGGACCAGGATCAGGGCGCGTTGGCACTGACCCTGCTGGATGCGGCGGTGCAGGACCAGGCAGGCCTCGATGGTTTTTCCCAGGCCGACTTCGTCGGCCAGCAGCGCGCGAGGCGCGCTGCGCGCGCCCAGTTCGTTGGCGATGAACAGCTGGTGCGGGGCCAGGCTGATGCGCGCGCCTTGCAAGCCGGTCAACGGCGAGCGCCACAGGCGCGCCTGATGCTCGCGCGCGGCCAGGCGCAGGGTGAAACGCGCCGGTTTGTCGATGGCGCCGGCGAGCAGACGTTGGTCCGGGGTGTTGATGGCCTGATGGTGGCCGATCTCGGCCTCGGCGATGCGACCGCTGTCGCCCCCGGCGTCGCGCACGCTGTATTCGTACAGATCCTGGGGCAGAAGGTGAACCGCTGTGACCGTCAGCGGGCGTTCATCGAGATCGCTGATCGTATCGCCGGGGTGAAAGCGCGCGCGGCTCAGCGGGGCGTTGTGGCGGGCGTAGACGCGGGTTTCCATCGGGGCGCGGAACAGTACCGTGACGGTGCGCGCGTCGAGCCTCAGGATCGTGCCGAGGCCGAGTTCCGGCTCGGCATCGCTGATCCAACGCTGGCCGGGATGGTAGTCTGGGTTGGATGTCGGCATGCGCTCAGCGATGGGCCTTCAGCACGCGCGCCTTGTCCCGCTGCCAGTCGCGGTCTTTCTGGGTGGCGCGCTTGTCATGTTGCTTCTTGCCCTTGGCCAAGCCGATTTCCAGCTTGGCGCGCCCGTTTTTCCAGTACAGTGACAATGGCACCAGAGTATAGCCCTTGCGTTCGACGGCGCCGATCAGGCGGTTCAGTTCGTGGCGGTGCAACAGCAACTTGCGGGTGCGACGCGGCTCCGGGGTATAGTGGGTGGAAACCGTGGGCAGCGGCGTGATCAGCGCGCCGAACAGGAAGGCCTCGCCGTCTTTCACGGTGACGTAGCTCTCCATGATCTGGGCCTTGCCGGCGCGCAGGCTCTTGGCCTCCCAGCCCTGCAACACCAAGCCCGCCTCGAGGCGCTCCTCGATGAAATACTCGAAGGTGGCCTTCTTGTTGACGGCGATCGTCTTGCCGCCGTGTCCGCGCCGTTTCTTGCCTTTCTTTGCCATAGCGGCGCATCTTACCACCATTTGCCGGATTGAGATCGTCGCCGTTTTCCCCGAGAATGTGCGCTTCGATCCAGCAGGAAGAACCAGGACGATGACGAGCGAAAAGAAATCCATCCACGGTCAGTGGTCCTCGCGGTTGATGTTCATCCTTGCGGCGGCGGGTTCCGCCGTCGGTCTCGGCAACATCTGGAAGTTTCCGTATATCACCGGCGAGAACGGCGGCGGCGCTTTCGTCATTATGTATCTGGTCTGCATCCTGCTGATTGGTATTCCGATCATGATGGCGGAGGTCCTGCTCGGCCGGCGCGGGCGTAAGAGCCCGATCAATACCATGCGAGATCTTGCCGCCGCCGACGGCCTGAACCCGGCCTGGGGGCTGCTCGGTTGGATGGGGGTGCTGGCCGGAGGCTTGATCCTCTCGTATTACAGCGTGATCGCCGGCTGGGCGTTGGCCTATGTGTTCCGCGCCGCCGCGGGTCTGTTCCATGGTCTGGACACCGGCGGTGTCGGCACCTTGTTCAACAGTTTGGTCAGCAGCCCCGAGAAGCTGCTGGCCTGGCATACGATCTTCATGTTCATGACCATGTTCGTCGTCGCCCAGGGGGTAAAGAACGGTCTCGAGGCCGCGGTCCGCTGGCTGATGCCGCTGTTGTTCGTGCTGATGCTGGTGATGGTGGGCTATGCGATGAATACCGGCGCTTTCTCCAAGGGGCTGGATTTTCTTTTCGCGCCGCGTTTCGGCGATGTTTTCTACCACTGTCAGGCGATCGACGGCCGTGAGCTGTGCGAGTTCAGCTGGAAGCCGCTGCTGATCGCAATGGGCCATGCTTTCTTCACCCTGAGCCTGGGCATGGGCGCGATCATGGTCTATGGTTCATACATGCCGAAGCGCACCTCGATCGCCGCGGCCTCGGTATGGATCGCAATCGCCGATACCACGGTCGCGCTGCTCGCGGGCATGGCGATCTTCCCGATCGTGTTCGCGAATGGGTTGGAGCCGGGGTCCGGCCCGGGGCTGATCTTCCAGACCCTGCCGTTGGCCTTCGGACAGATGCCGTATGGGCGGTTGTTCGGCGCCCTGTTCTTCATTCTGTTGGTGTTCGCGGCCTGGACTTCTTCGATCTCGCTGATCGAGCCGGCGGTCGCCTGGCTGGTGGAGAACCGGGGCTTCAGTCGCTTGCGCGCGTCGGTCTTCTCCGGCTTGGCGGTGTGGTTGCTCGGGATCGGCACCATCTTCTCGTTCAACCTGTGGTCCGGCGAGCGCTACCAACTGTTCGGCATGACTTTCTTCGATCTGCTCGACTTCCTCACCGCCAACATCATGTTGCCGCTCGGCGGCGTGCTGATCGCGATCTTCGCCGGCTGGCTGATGAGCCGCGAGGCCAGCGAGGACGAGCTGAACCTGGCTCATCCGCTGCTGTACCGCAGCTGGCGCTTTCTGGTGCGCTATGTGACGCCGACGGCGGTGTTCATCGTCATGCTCAACGCGCTGGGGGTATTCTGACTTGCCCGTGGTAGAGAAAAGCGCGCTGGTGCGTCACAGCGCGGCGGATATGTACCGACTGGTGATCGAGGTCGAGCACTACCAGGATTTCCTGCCATGGTGCTGCGAATCGCGCCTGCTCAGCCGTACCGAAACCGAGGTCTGCGGGGAGCTGACGGTATGCAACCTCGGTATCCGCCAGACCTTCTCGACCTGCAATGATCTGATCGAGAACCAGCGTGTCGGCATCCAGCTTCGCAAGGGGCCGTTTCGCAAGCTCGAAGGCGCCTGGACCTTCACCGAACTCGGCGAGAAGGCCTGCAAGGTGGAGCTGAGGCTGGAGTTCGAGTTTGCCGGGCGTCTCATCGACATGGCTTTCGGCGCGTTCTTCGGGCAGATCGCCAATACCCTCGTGGATTCGTTCTGCAAGCGCGCCGACGAGGTCTATGGTGACTGAGCGGATCCCGGTTGAAGTCGCCTTCGCGTTGCCGGACGAACAAGCCATCCTCCCGCTGGAGGTGCCGGAGGGCACCACCGCGGAGGAAGCCATCCGTCAGTCGGGCATCCTGCAACGCTTTCCCAGCATCGATCTGAGCAAGAACAAGATCGGTATCTTCGGCAGGTTGGCGCGCCTCGACAGCGTGTTGCGGCCAGGAGACCGGGTCGAGATCTATCGCCCGCTGATCGCCGATCCAAAAGAAGCGCGGCGCAAGCGCGCGCGTCGGGGCAAGGCGATGAAAAAGGGCGCGGGATCCGGAACGCCCAAACGATAGCGCTGCGTGGAAAGGCGCTGCACGGACGCGCGTCGGCTCCAACCGGCCTTGTCATCGATCCTCGATAGGGCTGCCGGCCTGGGACATCCATTCCACCGCGGCCTTCCCAAGCGGAACATTCAGGTCAGGTGTTCAGGATGGCGGCCGATACGCTTCGCGGATCACAGCGTTGGAACCGGATTCATGAATACCTTGCTCGCTCCCGTCGTTTCGCTTTTTTCACGTGTCGGCTATCGCGCGAAGTTTGCCGTGGTGTTCGTGATCGTGCTGCTGCCGATGCTCTACCTGGGCTATGGGATCACGATGCCGGAGAACCGGCGGATCGAGACGCTGCGGCGGGAGGAAGCCGGACTGGCGCACGAGCTCGGCTTGCGCCGCCTGCTCGAGTTGATCCCGCGGCACCGTGGCATGACTCATGCCTATCTGCAGGGTACCCGGCCATTCGAAGCCCGCATCGCCAAGCTCCGCAAGCAGATCGACGCGGCTTTTGCCGCCTTGCGCGGCATCCTGTCGCAGCATCGCGCGCACTTCGATATCCCGGCCTCGCTGGACAGACTCGAAGCGGATTGGAAGCGGCTCGTCGCAAGGGCTGCCTCTCTGTCCACCGAGCAGGCGTTTTCCGAGCATACCCGCCTGATCGATGGCTTGCTCGCGACGATGCGTCATGTCGCCGATGCCTCGGGTCTGACCGGTGATGCCGAATTGGAGAGCCGCTACCTGATCGAGACCCTGATCGGGCATGTGCCCGATCTGGTCGAACCGGTCGGGCAACTGCGGGGATACGGCGCGGGTGTCGCCAGCCGTGGAGAGAGAACGCTTCAGGATGTCGCCTATATGGCCGAGCGCGTCGGCATCGTGAAACACGCGATCGGCCCGTTGGAGTACGTGAGCGAGGTCATGAAGCAGATCGACGACAGCAACGGAAGAGACTTTCGCGCCTTGATCGAAACCCTGGACAGGCGCGCGCGCGCCTATCTGCGGCGTTTCTATGAGGCTTTCGTACCGAACGTCAAAGTCACGATTTCGTCATCGGTTTTTTTCGATCAGGGCAGCGAGGTGATCCGCGCCGCGTTCGCGCTGTTCGATCGCGGCGCCAGGGTCTTGGAACAGCGCTTCGCGCAGCGCGCCGCGAGCGCCGCCTCGCATCGCAACCGGGTGCTTGCGGTCACCGCCCCGGTACTGTTGTTGATCGGCTGGCTGTTCGCCGGTTTCCAGGCGGCGATCCGGCGTCAGGTAGACCAATTGAAGCAGATCACCGATGCCGCCGCGGGTGGCCATCTGGGCATCCGCATCCCGATCGAGAGTCGTGACGAGATGGCCGAGATCGGCATCGCGTTCAATCGCATGCTGGACGGCTTTCAAGGGATCGTCGAACGGCTGCGGGATACCGTGGGTCAGCTCCAGACATCGGCCAGCACCTTGATCGGAGCGGCCGAAAACACCCGCCGGGCGCTTGCGGAAGAACAGGAAAACCTGGTCGGCGTGGCCTCGGCCTCGACCGAATACCGGGCTACCGCGGGAGAGGTGGCCGACCGCGCCAGCGAAGTGGCCGCTTCGGGCAGCAACGCGCATGCCGATGCCGGAAAGGGCGCGGCTCTGGCGCGCGAGGCGAGCGAATCGATACAGACCCTTGCCGCTGAGATCGCGCAGGGCGCGGATGCGGTCCGCTGCCTGGAAACCGAGGGCGAACAGATCGGCGCCGTGCTCGACGTGATCCGGGGGATTGCGGAACAGACCAATCTGCTGGCGTTGAACGCGGCGATCGAGGCCGCGCGCGCCGGCGAGCAGGGGAGGGGATTCGCCGTGGTCGCAGACGAGGTTCGCACCCTGGCCGGTCGCACCCAGGAAGCGACCGAGCAGATTCAGCAAACCATCCAGCGCCTGCAATCCGGCGCCGCCGCGACCGCGCGCGCGATGCGCGCCAGCCGCGAGACCGCCGACCTGAGCGTGGATCGCTCCAACCGAGCGGGTGAGTCCTTCGGCGCGATCGCCGAATCGATCGCTGCTATCAATGGCATGATCGAACAGATCGCCAGCGCCTCGGACGAACAGCGTCGCGCCGCCGACGCGATCCGCGCCAGCATCCAGCGCATCGAACGGCTCTCCGAACAATCCGCACGCGAAGCCGGCCAAGTGGCCGGCGCCGGGGACGATCTACGCCGGATGGCCGACGAACTGGTCGGCCTGGTCTCGCGCTTCCAGCTTCCAGAACCGCCCTTGCCGAGTCGCGCGGACTGAGTGGCATTCCCATTGTCACGCGGGCACAATGGAGCCCCAGCCTCTTTACCCGAACTCGAAGGAGACCCGGATGGCGATGAACGACAGCGATTCCAGCCCGCCCCGTTGGCGCGTGTTCTACGCGCCATGGGAACGCGCTTTCGACCGAGTGATGACCCCGTTCGAGGAGTTCATCCATCGTCAGACCACCAGTGGTCTGTTGCTGATGATCTGTGCGGCGATCGCGCTGTATCTCGCCAACAGCCGCTTCGCCGAATCCTATTTCCATCTTGTGCATACCCCGATTGGTCTCTCGCTGGGCGAGCACTCGCTGCGCATGTCGTTGCAACACTGGGTCAACGACGGCCTGATGATGGTTTTTTTCTTCGTCGTCGGCCTGGAATTGAAGCGCGAGATCCTGGTCGGCGAGCTCGCCGAGATCCGCAACGCGATCCTGCCGATCATCGCCGCGATCGGCGGCATGGTCGTACCGGCGCTGATCTACCTGGCGCTCAACCGGAACGGTCCCCAGGCCCAGGGTTGGGGCATCCCGATGGCGACCGATATCGCCTTCGCGGTCGGCGCCCTGGCGCTGCTCGCCGGGCGCGTGCCGAAATCCCTGATTACCTTTCTCGTCGCCTTGGCCATCGTCGATGATCTCGGCGCGGTGCTGGTCATCGCCTTGTTCTATACCAAGGAACTGTCGGTGCCGGCGCTTGCCGTCGGCGCGCTGCTGGTCGGGGTGCTGGTCTCTTTCAACCTGTTCGGCATCCGGCGGCCGCTGCCCTACTTCCTGATCGCGATCCTGCTCTGGATGGCGCTGCTGAAATCCGGCGTACACGCCACCCTGGCCGGCGTGATTGCCGCGTTCACCATTCCGGCGCGGCCGAAGTTCGACCCGCAGGTGTTCAGCGAACTGATGAAACAGACCCTGGCGCGCTTCGACGCCGAATACCGTCCCGGCCACGACATCCTCACTAACGAGGCGCAACGCGGTATCGTCCAGACCCTGGAGAACGGCGTGCTGAAGGTGCAGGCGCCATTGCAACGCCTCGAACACCAATGGCATACCCCCGTCGCCTATTTGGTGATCCCGGTGTTCGCGTTGATCAACGCCGGAGTCCCCATCGATTTCTCGTCGCTGGGCGGCACCCTCGGCCATCCGGTCACCCTCGGCGTGGTCGCCGGCCTCGTGCTGGGCAAGTTTCTCGGCATCGCCGGAGCCTGCTGGTTGGCGCTGAAACTGGGGATCGGACGTTTGCCGCACGCCACTCGTTTCAGCCAGCTCGCCGGGGTCGGATTGCTCGCCGGCATCGGTTTCACGATGTCGATCTTCATCTCCGAGCTGGCTTTCGAGGGGCAGGAACAAAACCTGCTGATGGCCAAGACCGGCATCCTGCTCGCCTCGCTGGTGGCCGGCTTCGGTGGCTACCTGTGGCTGCTGCTGGCCTCGCGACACGAGACATGAGCGCCGCGCGTCTACGCGTCGATCTTGCCGCGCAGCGCCTGTATCTGATCGAACAAGGCGTCATCACCCGTGGCTGGGCGGTCTCCACCGCCGCCAACGGGGCGGGGGAATGCCATGGTTCGGAATGCACGCCACGGGGACGCCATCGCATCGTGATGCGGATCGGCGAGGGTTGCCCCGAAAACACCGTCTTCATCGGGCGTCGGCCGAGCGGCGAGATCTACACCCCGGAGCTGGCCGCGCGTCATCCCGGGCGCGACTGGATCCTCACCCGCATCCTGTGGTTGGGAGGGCTGGAACCGGGCCGCAATCGCGGCGGCCAGGTCGATACCCAACGCCGCTTCATCTACATCCACGGCGCGCCGGACAGCGTGCCGATGGGCCAACCCGGTTCCCATGGCTGCGTGCGCATGCGCAACGCCGATCTGCTTGAACTCTTTCCGCTCACCTTTCGCGGTATGCGTATCGATATGGGTTAATGTGAAAATACAGGAACCACTCAACCAACCAGCGGAAACGATATCCACCAGGCAAGGCGTAGGCCCGATCAAGCGCAGCGGATCGGACAGCGGCGCGGTTTCGTGACACCGCCAACCAAGGTGGAAAGGCCCTGTTATTGCGATAGGCTCTCATTACCGATACGCCAATCGGTGGACACCGCGGTTTTCAACCGGTTGCAGCTCGCCCGGGCTGCTTGACAAGTGGATACCTCGGCTTCGATAGA